>DATEOX010000354.1:0-9775 GCA_035273585.1 Thermoanaerobaculia bacterium | reverse complement strand
GCCGTCGCCCGCGCCGCGGAACGGCAGCCCCGCGGCATCGAGCGGCCGCAGCTCGACGCGCGCGCCGCCCGGCGGGTCGACGCGCATCTCGACCTTCAATCCTTCCGTGGCCGTCAGCGAAGCCGGCATCGCCGTCCACGCCGACGCGAGCGACGGACCGGCGGCGCGGGCGAAGACCCGCTCCCCTTTCGGCGCGTCGAACGTCGCTACGCCGTCATCGTCCGCGCGCGCCACGGGCAGCAGCGCGTCGGCGATCTCCATCAGCATCGTCTCCGTGCCCCAGCGCACTTCGGTGCCGGCCTTGACGCGTGTCATGATGCGCGTCGTCTCCGGGCAGCTCGTCCCCTCGCGATGCGGCGCGCAATCCGCAGACCACATCCACCCCTCCACCGCCGCGTGCGCCGCGGGGCAGGCTCGCGCCTGCTTGAGGTCGAACAGCGCGAGCTGCGGGAGCTGCGGCTTCGCCGCGCCGGTCGACTTGCCGAACGTGCAGGCGATCTTCGAGCCGCGCGCGTCGCAATGGAGGTGGCCGCCCGTCACGTCGTCGCTCACGCCGAGGCGAACGACGCGGCGCTTGCCCTCGTCGTCGGGGAACCAGAGCTCCCACGTCACGCGATCGGCGACCACACGGCGCACGACGATGGCCAATCCGTCCGACGTGTCGAGCAGGTCGTCGATGGTCGGCTGGCGGTTGATGATCTGCGAGTAGCGCCCCTCGACGTCGCTGGCGTAGCGGCGGAGGATCTCCGGCAGGCGCGGCACCATCAGCTCGGTCAGGCCGCGGCCGATGGTCGGCAACTGCGTTCCGTCCGCGGCGAACCGCAGCACGCCCGGCTCGGCCGGCGTGGCGATGGCGATCGTCCCGTCCTTCCGGATCACTACGGCACCGCCGTATGGGGCGAACGCCCCTTTGTAGATGTCCGCCGCTTCGCCGCCGAGGGGATGGATGCCGCGGAACTCCTGCCACGGCGCGCCGATCGGGCCGACCCAGAGCGAGCCGAAATCCGCCTTGAGCAGCACCGGGCGTCCGAGGACGGCGACGATGTTGCCGCGCACAGCGACGTCCGCGATCTGCAGCGCGGCGTGGCGGCGCGCGCGGAGGATCTTCGCCCCATCGAGGTCGAAGGCGAGGTCGCTGTAATCGAGGTTGAAGGCGAAGAGACGCTGACCGTCCGTGGCGAGGTTCATCACGTCCGGCAAACCGTACGGGACGGCGCTGGCGCTGACCACGCGGCGCACGTCGCCGCTCACCAGATCGTATTCATTGACGCCGCTCTCGCTGCCGATGAGAAGCTTGCCTCCATTGCGCCAGGCCACGCCGCCGATGCGAGCGAAGGTGGGCATGGCGAGCTGCTTGACGAGCGACGGCTCGAGCGTCTCGCACGGCTGGGCGGCGGCCGTTCCCGCCGCCAGGATCGCTGCCAACAGCAGCCGGGTCAGGGGCACGTCGGCGTGACCTCGCAGTACTCGCAGCCGCCCGGATTTTCATCGATCAGGCAGAACGGCCACCCCTCGGTCGTCCGGACGACCACGCCGTTGTAGCAGACCATCGGCTGCGCCGAGAGTCGCGGGGCGGGGTACAGACAGGAGCCATAAACGAGCGCGGTGATGAGGAGTCTCTTGATCATGAGCGCCTCCTCACGGTTCCTGCGGCGTGACTTCGCAGTATTCACAGCCGCCCGGACAGTCGGTGATGATGCAGCCGACATAGCCGCCCCGGTCGAAGACGGGCGTGCCCCACATGCACTGAATCGGCTGGGCCTGGAGACGGGGAGCGGAGAAGAGACAGGAGCCGACGGCGAAGGCGAGAACGAGCAGTCTTTTGAGCATGCGCTTTTCCTCCACCCGTCTGGAGGGACAGGAACTTTAAATTTCCCTCCCTCCGTCACCACTGAACTTTATCAGATCGGCGGTCGGATGCGCATCCACTGCAAACGACGAGGGCGGCCGTTGCGGCCGCCCTCAGGCTGGTTCAGTTCGGCATTGTCGTGCCGCTCCGATGCGTCCGACCCAAAGCGCGCCGAAGTCGGCCTTGAGCATGATCGGGCGGCGTCACTTCGCAGTATTCGCAGCCGCCCGGACAGTCGGTGATCGTGCAACTGACCTACTGGCCCTGGTAGTAGACAGGCGTGCCCCACATGCAGTGAATCGGCTGGGCGTTGAGAGATGAACCGGCAAAGAGGCCGGAGCTGACGGCGAAGGCGAGAACGAACAGTCTTTTCAGCATGCGCTTTTCCTCCGCCCGTCTGGAGTGACAGTAACTTGAAATTTCCCCCTTTCCGTCACCTAGGAACTTCAGCACCGATGTTGAGATCGCAGCGCTTCTTCCGCTACCCTCCATACATCCATCAACACACTTTACGAGGTGGGATGATTGAAACTGACACGCCTCACGCTAATGACAATCGCTGTGGCCATTTGCTGCGTTTCGGTCTACGCGGATCTCCGCCATGGGATCGCAGACGAGACGCTTACGGGTGACGTGCTCATCCGGAGCGTCGATCCAGATCGAATTCTGATGGCCATCGATAGCTACGCGGCGGGAGGGCGGGACGGGGTAGTGGACAACGTCTTCTCCGTTCGCTACGAAACGGCCTTCGAGAAGGCGATCAACATCCGTATCGACGACGCTACCGTCCTGGTGCACGCCGACCGCGTCGTTGCCTTCTCCGCGCGCAATCGGGTCGCGTTCGTCTTCGCACACGCGAGCTCCGGGACTGACGAGACGTTTTCCGCGAACACCCAGGTGCAGCGCTTCGTCGGCATAGAGGTGAAGCGTCTCTTCGGCAAGCTGGACATGCCGCCGCTTCCCAGGCAACACATCCTCACCCCGACAGAGTCTCAGAGTACAGGTAGCGATTCCGGCAGTGACCGCACGAAGAGCCCGACCCAGCCAGGATTGCCCATCGCGCCGAATCAGAGCAGCTATGACCCGTACACTCCGTTCGACCCCTGGGATCCATGCTCCATGGGCACGGACTTTTGCGGGACCGGCGGGACGGGCGGGAAGAAGCCGGCCAAGAGCTGCGAGGCGGGCGGCAATCCGTCGGTGTCCTGCTCGATCACGAATTGCCTGACCCTCATGGGCGGCTCGACGCCGGGATGCTCCGTGAGCTGTCCCTCCGGCTGGTATTCGTGCTGCTATTGCGACGGCTCACAGTCGTCCTGCGGTTGCTACAACCAGTGACGCGTGGATCGAGGGCGGCCACTTCGGCCGCCCCCGCGCATGCTCAATTCGGCATTGCCGTCCCCCAGAAGTACTGGTCGAAGTACGGCCCGTAGTCCTTCTTGGTCATGAACTGGAGCAGGCCGGCGACGTTCTGGGTCGAGCCGTACTTCCAGCGGAAGGATTTCTGGTAGGACTTCATGAAGGTGAGGAACGTCTCGTCGCCGAGCTCCTTGTGCAGTTTGTAGAGCAGGTAAGCGCCTTTGAAGTAGGTCAGGTTCTGCCAGGTGATCATGGCATTGAGGTCGTCGCCGCCGACACGCCACGCGAGTGGGATGGGCGAGACCTTCGCGCCGTCGGCGCCGCGCGACTTCCAATGTGCGATCAGGCGGTTATAGACGGCATCACCTTGGAACTTCTTCAATGCCAGTGCGGCCGAGTACTCGGCGAATGACTCGTTGAGCCAATCCTCGTCGATGGTCGGCATCTTCACGACATGGCCCCAATACTGATGGGCGATCTCGTGCGCGAAGCGCTCATTGACGCCCTGGGAAAAGACCTGGTTCACCAGACCGAGCGTGGAATTGAAGGCCTCGTTCGTGATGAACATCGTGGCCGGCGGCGCCTGGCCGTAGCCGAATGTATTGACCTGCACGATGTTGAACTCGTCGAACGGGAACGGCCCGAGGAAGTACTGGAAATAGTCGATGATGGCGAAGGAGAGACTCGTGAGCTGCTTGGCGGCGCGCTCGTTCTTGCCGGCATAAGAGGCGACGCGCACGGTCAGGCCGCCCTTCGTCTCCTCGCTGAACTCGTATTTGCCGGCGTGCACGACGGCGAACTGCACCGGCTTGTCGATCACGTTCTCCACCACGTTGTATTCGCCTTCCTCGGCGCGGCGGACGGTCTTGCCGGGCGCGATGGGGACGAACGGCTTCTTCACCTTCACCACCGAGTGCAGCGTGTAGTACTGGCCGTTGAGCTCCGGCTGCGGGAACCAGGCGGTCGTGCCGAGCTGCCAGGCATTGTCATTGTTCGGGCGGACGAGGAAATCGCCCTCGATGTTGAACGTCAGCCTGACCGTGTCGCCCTTCGTCTCCTCCAAGCCGACGAGCAGCTCGGCCTTGTCGTGATGGAAGGGAAGCGAGTGGCCCTGATCGTCCTTCACGCTCGTGACGTGGTATGTGCGCATCGCGCCGCCGACGCGGGCGATGATGTACTGATTCATATTGAAGCGGAGCGCGGACTGCTGCCCGTTCTGGCGCGAGATCGTCTCCACGGCGGTGAGCTTCGCATTGTCGCCGTCGGCCACGAGCGTGTAATCGAGGGCGGTGAGCATGAACGGCGCCTTGGGCGCCTCGCGGCGGTCGCGATCGATCGGCTGCTGGGACAGCACGACCGGATAGAGGCGGGCCTTGATGCGCTTGTCGTCGCTGTCCACGCTGCTCAGATCGGCGAGCAGCTCGTCGTGGCTTTCGATCGGGTCATAGACATAGAGGAGATTGTCGCTGCCGTGGATGTGCATGCGCACGACCTTCGCCGAAGGGAAGGCGAGCTTCTCCAGGATCTGCAGGTGCGAATACGGCGAGATCTCCGCGCGGTCGAAGAGCTCCATGTGCGATTTGAACGCGCCGGCCAATGACTCGCCGCCCGAGCCGGTCAGCTCCGGCAGCGGCTGGCCGGAGGCGAGGATGAGCAGTTCGCTGATGGAGCCGCTCGCGGTGGTGGACGTGCCACTGCCGCCCGCCTCCAGGTCCGTCTCCTTGCGCATATTGAACTTCATCACCGGCGCCTCGATCGGGTCGACCGAGGTGTACTGGAACGAGCCGTTGCCCTTGAAGAAGATGCCGGCCGTCTCCTGGCCAGCCATCACCGGCGCGGCGCTGCCGGAGAGGGTCAGCTTCATGTGGCCGACGGTGTATTGAAGGTTACTGACCGGCGACGCGGGACCGACCTGCAGGTTCTCATACGCCTCAATGAGCGCGCCGAAGCGCGGCGCGGCAAGGGCGGGGATGGCCAGGCAGAGGATTGCCAGAGCAAAGAGGGGGCGGAGTTTCATGGACGGTCTCCTGTAATGGAATGAGACGCAGGATAACGGAATCCGTGACCTTTGGCATGCTTCGTTCGTAGACTGCCAGCGATGAAGAAGTTGACGCCCGACCCCGATCTCGAGCAGCTCGTGCGGGAGCTCAATCAGAGCGAAGGGGACGCCGTGGAAGCGGATGTCGCGCCGGAGGGGCAGCCGTGGCCGGCGGCGACGGTGGCGGAGGGGAACCCGCTGGAGCGGCTGCTCATCGAGATGGCCCAGCGCGGAGCGAGCGACCTGCTGCTGCTCGCCGGCCTCCCGCCCGTGCTGCGCATCGGCGGCCGGCTCACGCGGGCCGAGGCGACGGCGCTCGACGCCTCCGACGTTCAGGCGCTGTTCGCCGCCTCCATCACCGCGCGCCTCCGGCAGAAGATGGACGAAGAGGGGGCCGCCGACTTTTCCCTTCGCCTGGGCAGGCCGGCCACCGAGGACGACCGGCGCGCGTGGCGCTTCCGGGTCAACCTGCATCGGCAGCGCGGCACGCTCGCCGCGGCGATCCGCGCGCTGCCCACGGAGGTGCCGACCTTGCCGCAGCTCAATCTGCCGCCGTCGCTGGCGGAGCTGGTGAAGCCGACGCGCGGGCTGGTGCTCGTCTGCGGGCCGACCGGCTCGGGCAAGTCGACCACGCTCGCCGCGCTCGTGGGCGAGATCAACCGGAGCGAGGCGCGGCACGTCATCACCATCGAGGACCCGATCGAGTACGAGCACCGCAACGGCAAGTCGATCATCGAGCAGGTGGAGGTCGGGCGCGACGCGCCGTCGTTCGCCTCCGCGCTGCGCGCCGCGCTGCGCCAGGACCCGGACGTCATCCTCGTCGGCGAGATGCGCGACCTGGAAACCGTGGCCACCGCCCTCACCGCGGCCGAGACCGGGCACCTCATCCTCTCCACGCTGCACACCAGCGACGCGGCGCAGGCCATCCACCGGGTCGTCGACGTCTTCCCCCCCGCGCAGCAGACGCAGATCAAGCAGCAGCTCGCGCTCAGCCTCAACGCCATCGTCGTGCAGCAGCTCATCCCCCGCACCGACAACAACGGGCGGGCGGTGGCGGTGGAAGTGCTGATGGCCAACCACGCCGTGCGCAATCACATCCGCCAGGAGAAGCTCCAGAACCTGGCCAACGAGATCACCCTCGGCAAGCGGCAGGGAATGATCTCGCTGGAGGACTCGCTCGCCCGGCTCGTGCAGCAGGGGCTGATCACGGCCGACGATGCGCGCGTGCGGTCATCGCGGCCGGACGAGCTGGAGAGCGTGATGCGCAGATAACATGCGCCGCGACCTCCTCCTCATCGCGGCCGTCGCGCTGATGGCGAACTTCGCCTACTTCTGGCTGAGCAACGGCGACTACTTCTTCCCCGACTCCTTTACCTACCTCTCCCCCGCTCGAAGCCTCCGCCACGGCCTCGGCTTCACCGACGAAGGCGCTCCCGACACGCTGCGCACGCCGGGCTATCCGATCTTCCTGATGCCGTTCACGAACATGACGGCGGTCGTGACCGTGCAGCATCTGATGAATGTCGGCCTGGCGGTCGCCATCTACTTCTTCACACGGCGCCGCGTCGGGCGTTTCGCGGCGATCGTCGCCGCGGTGATCTTCGCCCTCGATGTGCCGACGATTCACTACGCGAACAAGGTGCTGAGCGAGACGCTGTTCACGGTCCTGCTGTTTCTGCTCTTCGTGCTCGCGGCGCGCGGGCGACCGTCGGGATTGCTCAGCGGCGTGCTGGTGCTCATCAGGCCCGTTTCGATCCTTTACTTTGCCGTCTTGATGCGGAGGAGACGGATCATCGCCTTCGCGCTGGCCGCGCTGGCGCTGCCGCTGCTCTGGGCAGCGCGCAACGCGTACCGCACCGGCGTCTTCACCGTCTCCTCCATCGCCGGCGTGAACTGGCTCGAGTACCGCGCGGCCGGCGCGCTGGCGATGGAGGACGACGGCGAGGACTTTCAGGCCGACCTGCGCGCGCATCAGAAGGAGTTGGAGGAGGAGGCGGAGGACCAGATCGATGACCGGCTGCATGTCGCGGCCGAGGATCTGCCGCATGCCGTGATGGCGCGCGAGTATGGGCGGATCGGGCGGCGGATCGCGCTGCAGCATCCGATGGCGCTCGCCGCTTTGACGGCCCGCGGCATTCTCGTCGACCTGCTGGACAGCGACTGGGAGGCGTTGGAGGTCGTGAGCACGCTGCATCCCTCACTGCTGGAGCTGACGCTCAACGCCTGGCAGGCGGCCATCCTCGTCTTTGCGCTCATCGGCATCGCCGCGCTCTGGCGGCGCGACCGCGAGCTGGCGCTGCTGCTATTGCTCACGATCGCCTACTTCGTGGTGATGTCCGCCGGCGGCGAGTCGGAGGCGCGCTTCCGCGTCCCGGTCATACCGCAACTGGCGATCGCCGCGGCGGCCGGTCTGGACGCGGTGCGCCGCCACGCCGCATCTCCGGCGCCTCGATGATCCGCACCCCCTCCGGCGGCTGCTCGATGGCCGCGACCATCGCCCGCACGACGTCCATCAGCTTGACCGGATGGAGCCGGCGCGACGTCTCGGTGCGGAAGAGCCAGTAGAAGGGAAGGAGGAGGTACGGCCAGCGGTGGCCCGGCCCGAGGACGTACCAGGGGCGGATGAACGTCGCGTCGAGGCCGCTCTCGGTGATGAGCCGCTCCCCTTCCGCGCGCACGGCGACGTACTCGCGCATGATCGGCGCCGGCTGGGCCACGCTGAGGTAGACGAAGTGCCCCACCCGCGCCTCGGTCGCCGCCCTGACCGACTGCTGCACCGACACGAGGTCGATGTCGCGGAACTGCTGCGCCTTGGCCGGCGACGGATGGGCCACGCCGACGAGCTGCACGAACGTGTCGCCCGCCGCAACGGCCTCGGCGAAGGTGGAGGCGTCGAGCGCGTTGCCCATCACCTCCTCCGCCCCGCGGGGAAGGGTGAACCTCCTGCGCACGAGGCCGCGCACGCGATGCCCGCGCGCCAGGAGCGCGGGGATGAGATGCCGTCCGATGTAGCCGCTGCCGCCGGTGATGAAGATGTTCGCCATGCCGTTTCTACGATGCGGAGGCTCGTCCGGATTGGCGCGCGGGCGCCTATGGATTCACAGTCCCCTGATCGACAAACTTCCCCTCGCGGATGACGAACGCCGCGAGCGGCTTGCGCGCGTTGCCGTCGGGGCCGATGGTGATCGTGCCGGAGACGCCGTCGAAGTCGCGTGTCGCGGCGACGGCATCGCGCACGAGGCGTCGGTCGCGGCCGCCGCGCGCAACGGCGGCGCAGGCGATGGCCACCGCGTCGTAGCCCTGCGCGCTGGCCGCATCCGGCTCGAAGCCGTAGCGGGTGCGGAAGCGCTGCACGAAGGACTGGCGGGCGGGGCGCGTCCAGCCGACGAACCAGGAGCCTTCCAGCGATGCGCCGCCGATCTCGATCAGCTTCGGCGAGTCCCAGCCGCTGCCGCCGAGGAGCGGGACGCGGATGCCGAGGTCGCGGGCCTGGGAGGCGATCTGGGCCACGTCGCCGTAGTAGCCGGGGACGAAGATCACATCCGGCTCGAGCGCGCGGGCGCTGGTGAGCTGCGCGCGGAAGTCGCTGTCGCCGGCCGCGTAGTCGAAGACGGCGGCGGGCGGGAGGGCGGCGGCGAACGTGGCGGCCATCCCGACCGAGTAGTCGTTGCGCGTGTCGCGGATGATGACCACCCGCTGCGCGTGCAGCCGCTCGCGGGCCAGGCGGGCGGCGGCCTGCGCCTCGAGGTCGTCGGTCGCGCAGACGCGGAACGTGCAGCGCTTGCCGCGGGTGAGGATCGGCGCGCTGGCCGTCGGCGTGATCATCGCCGCCCCTTTGGCCTCGGCCAGCGGCGAGGCGGCCATCGACGCGGCGGTCGTGTCGCCGCCGACCACCGCGACGACGTCCGGATCGCCGAGGAAGGAGGCGACGAGGTTCGCCGCGACCTCGGGCTTGCCCTGGTCATCCTCGATCGACAGCGTGGCAGACTTGCAGTCCTCGGCCGCGAGGCGCGCACCGCGCACGACCGTCTCGCCGAACCCGGCGGTCGGGCCGGTCAAACCGGTGAACATTCCGATGCGAGGGAGAACCGGGCGCGTCTCTTGCCGCGCGCAGGAGCACACAAGGAGCAGACAAAGAATGACCGCACGACGCATGCTGCTGATCATCTCATTCGTCGCCCTCGCCTGCCGCGCCGAAACGCCGGCGGCCGTGACGAACGACCCGAAGCCGCAACATCATGAGATCCGCGCCGATCAGTTGCCGGCGCCTTACACCACGCGGAGCTCCGGCAACCCGCCGGACGTCGTCTCGCGGCCCGCGAACGCGACGCTGCACCTCCCTCCGGGCTTCGAGGCCAGCGTCTGGGCCACGGATCTCCAGGAGCCGCGGACGATGAGTTATGCGCCGAACGGCGACATCTTCGTCGTCGAGTCAGGCGGCGGGAGGATCACCGCCTTCCGCGACGCGAACGCGGACGGCATCCCGGAGAAACGCTACGTCTATGCGACCGGTTTGAATCAGCCGTACG
>DATEOX010000353.1:0-17657 GCA_035273585.1 Thermoanaerobaculia bacterium | reverse complement strand
CGGCGTCGCCTTCAGCCCGGACGGGAAGCGGCTGGCCTCAGCCAGTGGGGACCACACCGTGATCCTGTGGGACGTGAAGAGCCGCAAGCCGTTGGCCACGCTGGAGGGTCACAAGAAAGAGGTCCGCAGTGTCGAATTCAGTCCGGACGGCAAGCGGCTGGCCTCGGCGGGTGAGGACAAGACCGTGATCCTGTGGGACGTGGAGAGCCGCAAGCCGCTGGCCACGCTGGAGGGTCACAAGAACGCGGTCGATGACGTCGCCTTCAGCCCGGACGGCAAGCGGCTGGCCTCGGCCAGTGAGGACAAGACGGTGATCCTGTGGGACGTGGAGAGCGGCAAGCCGCTGGCCACTCTCGAGGGGCACAATGACGAGCTCCTCGGCGTCGCCTTCAGCCCGGACGGGAAGCGGCTGGCGTCGGCGAGCTCGGACAAAACGATCATCCTCTGGAATCTGGATCCGCAGTACCTCGCCCGCGAGGCCTGCCAGACGGCCAATCGGAACCTCACCTGCGGCGAATGGCGAAACTACATCGGCGCCAACGTGCCCTACCACAAGACCTGCGAGGCGCTGCCCGGGCCACCCGAGAACTGCTCGCCATGAGATGAATCATCGCCGCCACCACATCAGCCGCTCATCGACACGCAGCAGCGCGTCGAGGGAGAATCGCCCCGCACCGAGGAAGGCGAGGGCGAGGCAGGCGGCGAACAGCGACAGCGGAAGTTCGGTGCCGAGCAGCGCGGCGAAGAGTCGCGGGGTGCCGGCGGCGACGTCGTTGAGGGCGTCGGGGAGCTGAACGACGAACACGGCCACGCCCATGACGCAGGCGAGGAGGAGCGCATCGAGACGGACGAGAAACCCGAGGATGAGCAGCGGCGCGGCGAGGAGCTCGGCCCAGGCGGCGATGTACCCGAGGAACGCGGGGATGCCGTAGCCGGGGAGGTCGTGGGCGAAGGCGGCGGGGCCGCCGGCGCCGAAGACCTTCGACCAGCCGTGGGGCAGGAAGATCAGGCCGACCGCGATGCGCAGCAGCAGCGCGGCCCAATCGGCGGACGTCCTCTTCATGATTCCTCCCTGCGCACGATCGGCGGCCGCATCCGCTGGCTCGACCGGATCGTGGCGCCGCTCGCGTTGTTCGTGTTGGTCTATCTTGCCACACTGATGCTCACCGGCTTCGCTGCCAGCCGGCTGCATCTCCGCTGGAGCTTTTGGTACTTTTTCGCCGCCGCGGTTGCCGCCAGCGCCGCCGCCATCTACGGACCGGAGCGCGGCCGATGGAACCTCGGCTTACGCGTCGCGCCGCCGATCGCCATCCGCGAATTCGGCATCGGCGTCGTGATCGCGGCCGTCCTGCTGGCCGCCGCCGACCTGCTCATCATCCTCACCACCTCGCTACGGCACGTGCGCAACGACGGATTCCCCTGGCGGGAGCTGGTCGTCGTCTTCATCCCGGCCGCGGTGAACGAAGAGCTGCTCTTTCGCGGCTACGTCTACCAGAAGCTGCGGCAGCTCAACCGCTGGCTGGCCATCCTCTCCACCTCGCTCGTCTTCGCCGCGCTGCACGGCGGAAATGCCGGGATCACCTGGGTCGCGCTGGCCAACATCTTCGCGGCGGGCATCCTCCTGGCGCTGGTGTACGAGCGCTACGAGCGGCTGTGGGCTCCGATTGGCCTGCACCTGGCCTGGAACCTGATCTCCGGTCCGGTGATGGGCTACAACGTGAGCGGTTTCGCGGCCCAGTCGACGATCCTGCGGACGATCGGCAGCGGCCCGCCGATGCTCACCGGCGGCGTGTTCGGCGTGGAGGGGAGCGTCCTGACGCTGCTGGTCATGAGCGCCGGCGCAGGCTGGCTCAGCCGATCGAATATGATGCGCGGTCGCCGCGTTTGAAGCGGCGGAATCGAAGGAGCCCTCGTGACTGACATCTTCATCGTCAACGGCGCTCGGACGCCGATGGCGGAGTACAACGGACACTTCAGCGACATCTCGGCCATCGACCTGGCCGCCGCGGCGGCCACCGAGGCGCTCTTGCGCAGCGGAGTGGAGGCGGGCAGCATCGACCACGTCATCGTCGGCAACGCCCTGCAGACCTCCGGCGACGCCATTTACGGCGCGCGCCACGTCGGCCTCAAGGCGGGCGTGCCGAAGGAAGTGCCGGCCCTCACCGTGAACCGCCTCTGCGGCTCCGGCATCCAATCGATCATCAACGCCGCCGAGCAGATCCAGCTCGGTGAGGCGCGGACCGTCCTGGCCGGCGGCATGGAGAACATGAGCCAGGCGCCGCACGTGGTGCGCGGCGCGCGCAAGGGGCTCAAGCTCGGCGCCGCGCCGATGGAAGACTCGCTGATGGTGGCCCTCCTCGACACCTACTGCGGCCTCTACATGGCCCAGACGGCGGAGAACCTGGCCCGCAAGTACGAGATCTCCCGCGAGGAGCAGGACCGCTTCGCGCTTCGCAGCCAGCAGTGCGCCAGCGACGCCACGAAGAGCGGCCGTCTGCAGGACGAGATCGTGCCGGTCGCCGTTGGCCGTAAAGGCGAGAAGATCACGGCGGATGATCACATCCGCCCGGACACGACGATGGAGGGGCTGGCGAAGCTCAAGCCGGCGTTCTCCAAGGACGGCTTCGTCACCGCCGGCAACGCCAGCGGGATCGTCGACGGCGCGGCGATGGTGGTCGTGGCCGCCGAAGAGCAGGCCAAGGATAAGAAGCCGCTGGGCCGCATCGTGTCGTGGGGCATCGCCGGCTGCGATCCGGAGATCATGGGCATCGGCCCCGTTCCGGCGACGAAGATCGCCCTGAAGAAGGCGGGCATGCAGCTCAGCGACATCGACCTGGTCGAGCTCAACGAGGCGTTCGCCGGCCAGGCGCTGGCCGTGGCCCGCGAGCTCGGCATCGACATGGAGAAGCTCAACGTCAACGGCGGCGCCATCGCCCTCGGCCACCCGCTGGCCGCCTCCGGCACGCGCCTCGTGCTGACTGTCCTCCACGAGCTGCGCCGCCGCGGCCAAAAGTACGGCCTGGCCACAGCGTGCATCGGCGGCGGGCAGGGGATCGCCATGATCGTGGAGAGCGTGTGAGACTGATTCCGGCCATCCTCGCCGCGGCGCTGTTCGCCTTGCCCGTCCTCGCCGCGGAGAAGGCGCAGGAGCCCACCGTCACCATCGACGTGAAGGACGCCGAGCTGCGGCCGCTCCTGAAGGTCATGCAGCGGCAGTGCGGCATCAGGAACCTGGTCATCGATCGGGACGTGCAGGGGAGCGGGGCCACGTTCCTCTTCCGCGAGGTGCCGTGCCGGCAGGCGTTCGACGTCGTGTTCAAGACCTTCGGGCTCGCCGCGGTGCACTACGAGAACGACGTCGTGCACGTGAGCCGGCGCAAATGACGGGGCGGACGGCGATCAAGATCGCGCTGGTGATCGTCATCGCCGGCGCGGTGGCCGCGCTCTACTTCACCCCCGTCCGGCAGTACATGGATCGGCAGCATCTGGTGGTCGCCGTCGAGTACCTGCGCGGGCTCTGGTACGCGCCGATCATCCTCATCCTCTCCTACGCCATCGGCTGCATCTTCGCCATCCCGGCCAGCTTGTTCATCATCGCCGCGGGCGTCGTCTGGGGCTGGCTCCTCGGCGGCACCTACGCCATGATCGGCGGCGTCCTGGGGGCCACGCTCTCCTTCCTCGTCGGGCGCTTCGTAGGGGAGGGGATGCTGGAGCGTTTCGGCGGCCTCGGCCGTCGCGTGGCCAAGCAGGTCGACCATGCCGGCTTCAAGTCGCTGCTCGTGCTGCGCCTCATCCCGCTCTTCCCATTCGCCGTGCTGAACTACGGCGCGGGCGTGGCGCGCGTGGAACTCGCCGACTTCGTGATGGCCACGACGCTGGGCCTCATCCCGTCGAACTTCGTCTTCGCCTACTCGGCGCATTCGCTGTACGAGAACACGATGTCGCAGGGGGAGGCGCTGAAGCGGCTGGCCATCGTCGCGGCGCTGCTGCTGACCGTCGTCCTGGTGCCTTCACTGATCAAGCGGCGCATGCGGCGCAACGAAAACAGTGCACCGAACCGTGTGCTATAGTAAACGACCCGCCGCAGTCCGGCGGAGCTAGTCATGATCGAGATCCAGATCCATCCGAGCGACATCCGTCGCAAGGTCCGGTACCTGTTTTTCGACCGCCGCCGGGTGGTCGTGGCCATCTGTCTCCTGAGCGTCGTCCTGGCCTCCGTCATCGGCTCCATGACCGCCGCCCCCACCGTCATCCGCCGCGTCTACAAAACCAACTACCTCAACACGATGCGCCAGGAGCGGGACATCCAGCGCGAGCGGCTCCGGGAGAACGTGACCCAGATGTCGTCCCTGGAGCGCTCCCTCGAGGAGCACCAGGTGCGCGTGGAGAAGCTGATCACCGTCTACGGCCTGGAGCGGACCCTCGGCGCGGGCGGCTTCTCCTTCCCGATCGAGAAAGCAGGGGAGGCGGACAAGGAGCTCGACGCCGCCCGCCGGCGGGAGATCGCCCTGCAGCACGCCATGCAGCGGCTGCAGATGCAGCTCGACCTCCTCGCGCAGTACGAGCAGGCCAACCACGAGCTGGTGCGCCACACGCCGTCCATCCTTCCGCTGCCGTCCGACCAGTTCGTGCTCACCTCGCCGTTCGGGATGCGCATCTCGCCCTTCACGCGGCAGGGCGATTTTCATAAAGGGCTCGACCTCTCCGCGCCGACGGGCACGCCGATCTACGCCACGGCGGACGGCGTGGTCAGTTTCGCCGGCCGCTACCCGATCTCGCAGAGCGTGGCCTGGTGGCGCTTCGGGAACGTCGTGGTCGTGAATCACTCCGACCGCTTCATCACCATCTACGGCCACTGCGACACGACCAAGGTGCGGTCGGGGCAGCAGGTGCGGCAGGGGGAGATCATCGCCACGGTCGGCTCGACCGGCTGGAGCACGAACTCGCACCTGCACTACGAGATCCGCAGCGACCTGGAGCTGCCCGGCACGTATGCGCCGGTCGACCCGCGGATTTACATCCTCAACTACCAGTGGAACAATGAGGCTTCTCTGTTGATCAAAGCGCGGACGGTGAAGGAGTACAAGGACTTCGATCCGCTGCCATCGGCATTCATCGGGCGTAGGAGGGTGTGATGACCGCAGCCGCCGAGCAGTCGAATTTCCCCACCATGATCATCCCGCGCGGAACCGAGATCCGCGTCAACTCCCACGGACAGCTCTCCATCAAGACCCCGGGCAACCTCGTCATCCAGAACTCCGGCAACTACTCGGAGCTGGAGTCGACGAACGGCTCGATCCGCATCGAAGAGAACGTGAACGTCGAGGCGGTGAGCGTCCGGGCGGCGCAGGCCTGCTTCGTTCAGGGCTCGCTCACGGCCTGGAAAGTCCACGCCCGTCGCGTGGCGCTGGAGGACAAGGCCCGCGCCTACATCATGCTCCTCGAGTCGGAGCAGCTCGAGATCGCCCGCACGGCGCGCCTCGTCGGCAACTTCGCCAACGAGAAGGAGCTCTTCCTGATGATGGGCAAGTTCACAGCCCAACTGAAGGAGCTGCCGGGTGCGGTGGACATGGGCCATCACTCGGCGCTGGAAGGTCGCGCACCGGCCGCCGCCATCCCCCACGCCGCCGCCCACCACCCGCCGGCCACCTCCGCCACGACCGCCGCGCACAAGATGGACGACGCCGTGCAGCTCCGCGTCGCCCAGACGCTGCTCGAGCGCGAGCTGGCCCGCACCGACTTCCCGCCCCGCGAGGCCGAGGCGCTGCGCGAGCTGCTGTACGCCGTGCGCGAGCAGAACATGCAGCGCATCGCGCTCATCTACCGCGACGCGTTCGCCGAGATCCGCACGTCGTCCGACGCCCTGCGCCAGGCGTACGAGCATCTCGACCAGTTCATGACTCAGCGCCAGCCGTCGTAGATCAGCGCACCGGTCGTACCGATGAGATGAACGCGGTCATTGCCCGCGACTCGGCTTTCAACCGGTCCGTGCGCCGTCGCGCGCGAACGTGCTCCGCGCCTCCCCGACGAATCTCCTTGCCGGATCTCGCGCCGCCGCTCCCTCGAACCGCTCGACGATGCCCATGGCCGTGGCCTCGCCGGCAAGGTGGACCACGATCAGCCGGTCGCTCGCCCGGGCCAGCGGAAGACGCGCGGCCATGTGAGACGGAGCTCTTATCCATCGCGGCGGCAGCGTGGCGGCGAATGTGCCGTTTTCACTCGTGATGCGGGACGCACGAAAGACCGAGTAGATGCCGTACCACAGTTCCGTTCCCGCCCACTGGGCCGCCGTCAGCACGCCGACAAGGATGAACAGCAAGAACGCCGGAACGAATATGGCTACCAGCCGCGTCCGGGTGCGCGGGGCCTCATGGCCGAGACGCTCGAAGAAGGGGCGCAAGGCCTCCGTGATGCCGACCCGCGACAGGCGGCCTTGACCGAGGAGACGCTTCCACGACGGTGTGGCGATCGGACGAGGCGTCCAGTCGGCGTCGAACATCAACCATCCCGCATCGTCACGCCGCGCCGGGATACCGCGCGGAAACAGGTTTCCGGCAGTGGTCGCGAACCGGCGGTATTGCTCGTCGCCCGCGGCGCCCGCGGGCAGCGACGGAAGAACGAGGAGGACGCGCCGCGGCTCGACCAATAGCGCGGCAACCTCGATCTCCCATTCGAGCGACGGCGTGTTTCCGGCGATGATGACCAACGCTCGCGCCCGGCGCATCAGGCGAATCACGAGATCACGCCAGTCCTCCCCCTCGGCGTAGATGCGCACCGCGCCGAGCGGCGGCAGCCGCTCGCCCGGAGCGCCGACCGCTCCCACCTGGCCCAGTTGCGAGAGGACGGACACCAGCCGCTCCTCGACGGAGGGAGATGAAATCCCCCATGTGCCGAACCCCGTGACGTCGACGTGAAACGATCGAAGGTAGAGGACCGCGACCTTGTCGGGCGTGACCAGGTCCGCTTCATCCCGCAGACGCATGCGGCGCCCGAGCGCCCTCACCGTATAGGCCCAACCGGAGCCGATCAGGATGGCGACGCCGATCACGGCTCCGCTGATCAGGTTGCGTACAGGTTCCGTCGTTTGCTCCGCCAATGCCTCTTCAATTGCCGAACGGGCACCCCAGAACACGGCGGCGAGCACCAACCACGACGCCGCCGAAATGCCGACCGCAATCCATCGCCAACGGGACGAGCGCTCCATACGAGAGGAGTGGTCCCTCGGTCAGAGATCCACACCCTGGCTTCAGCGCCAGCCGTCGTAGATCACCGGCCGCTGCGGCGGGCGGCGCTTCCCGCCCAGCAGCAGGATCAGCACGATCCCGGAGACGAAGCCGCCGATGTGCGCAAAGTAGGCGACCCCTCCGCTCTCCGCCCCCACCGCGCCGAGAGAGCCTACCCCCGTGAAGAACTGGATCACGAACCAGAGGCCGAGGACGAGGATGGCCGGCACCTCGCGCACGGTGATGAAGAAGACGATGGGGATGATGGTGAGCACCCGCGCGTGCGGAAAGAGGATCAGGTACGCCCCGAGGACGCCGGCGATCGCGCCGGACGCGCCGATGGACGGCAGCCCGGACGACGGATTGACGAACGCGTGGGCGAAGGTCGCGGCGAAGCCGCAGGCGAGATAGAAGAGCAGGTACTTGAAGTGGCCGAGGCGATCCTCGATGTTGTCGCCGAAGATCCAGAGGTAGAGCATGTTTCCGCCCAGGTGGAGGAGGCCGCCGTGGAGGAACATGGAGACGAAGATGCGGATGACTTCCGGGCCTATGTAGCCCTGCCAGAAGCGGGCGGGGATGAATGCGACCTGGAACAGCGCGCGCTCGAGGTTCGGCCCGAGGGAGACCTCCCAGAGGAACATCAGGACGTTGATGATGATGAGGATCACGTTGACGACCGGCGCGGTGCGCCGCGGGTTCTCGTCGCGCAGTGGGATCACCGCAGCGCCTCCGCCGCGCGCGCCGGATCGACGACCTCGATGAAGGTGCCGGTGCCGAGCTCGAAGCCGGCCACGGCGCCGAAGCGCGGGAAGAGGTCGACGTACCAGTGCGCGCGCGGAGCGCCGGGGAAGTTGACGAAGACCCAGTTGTACGACGGCGAGAGGCGGCGCATCCCGGCTGCAGCGGCCTGCAGCATCGCCGCCAGCTCTTTGTCGCCGTCCAGCGAAGTGAGCTCAGGCACGTGGCGCTTCGGGATCAGCCACTGCTGATACGACATCGTGGAGCCCTCTGGCGCGACCCGGACGAAGCCATCGTTCTCGTCGATGACGTTGGTCCCGCTCGCCTCGCACAACGGGCAGCCATCATCGAACGCCGCCTGCTCGCGAACGATGCGGGGCGGGAGGAAGGGGGTACCCAGCAGTTGGGAGTGGATGTGCCGCAGCGAGGCGCCGGCCAGCGGCCCCTGGTTTTTGAACAGCGCCGCATACCGCACCCGACCGCTGATTACGGCGTACCGCTCGCGGTACGTCCGCACCACCGCCGCCGCGTCGCGAAGCTCCTCGAACTGCGCCTCATGATCGGACCCCTCGACGATCACTTCGTGGTCGTCGCTCGCCGGATACTTGTTCGGAAACACCCGCACCTGCCACGGATCCCCCACCCGCGCCACCTCGGCCGGCGTCTCGTCCTCGTGGCCGGGGCAGAAGGGGCAGGCCTCTTCGTCCGACGTGCCGAATGCGTTCGGCCGCCCGCTGCGGCCGGGCGCGAACAGGATCGGGTCGCCGGTCAGCAGGTGATGGCGAACGGTCACGACCGCTCCAGCCGCGCGGCGACCACGAAGCGCTGGGCGATGCCGACGAGGCCGAAGACGACGAGGACGAGCGTCATCCACTCCGCGACCGTCAGCCCGCCGGCCTCAATCGCCGCCCAGCCGTTGGAGAAGAGGATGTAGGAGACGATGGGGTAGACGATCAGGGCCAGGACGAACTCGCCGCGGCCGACGGTGTCGTAGTTGCGCTGCCGCCACGTGGCCTCGATCTGCGTCCCGATGTAGCCGTTGAGCATGATCATGATCACGGTCAGGATGGTGAGCGAGTTGTGCACGTCGTTGCCCATCATCCAGCAGGCGGCGAGGAGGACGTCGCTGACCCGGTCGGCGAAGTGATCGAGGAAGTCGCCGTACCGCGTCTGCCGCTGCTGCTCCCGGGCCACGATGCCGTCGAACGCGTCGAGCAGCCCCCCGACGGCGATGAAGACGATGGCCACCAGGAACAGCCACGGCCGCTCGCCCCCGAAGTAGAGACACCCCGCCGCGACGACGTTCAGCAGGAGGGCGATGATGGTGATCGCGTTCGGCGAGAGCGGGCAGCGGCGCGCCAGGGGGGCGAACCAGGTGCCGAGGCGGGTGCGCCAGACGTGCATCGGGGGATTGTAGTTGCTGGTTGTTAGTTGTTGGTTGTTAGTAGCTTGCCCGGCCGGGTGTCCTACCAAGAACCAACAACTAATAACCAACAACTGCTGTACTGCTGAGCTGGAATGATCCCCCGCTCCCATGTTATTTTCATCACCGAAGTTCAAATAAGTCGCGATCCATCGACAAAGGCAAACCTCGGGTGACCGTGGGGCGCAAAGTTCCAGATCTGGCGAAGGCCAGATGGCTGAACTGCCGAACGTAGTGCCTTCCTCTTAGAAGGCGTTCCTTTGCACCGGATTGCGCGCAAAGGAGCGTCTCATGCGCATTCGCGCGTTCGTGCTGGCGTTGGCCGTCGTCGTTTCCACCGCATCCGCCCAGGCGGCCTTCCGCGTCGCGGTCTGGATCCCGGGCTGGAGCCAGGACGGCCTCCGCTCCATGCAGCTCCACGCCGGCTCCGTCGGCGAGTCGAACCCGGTCTGGTACGTCGCCAACGCCGACGGCTCGGTGGCGAAAAAGTACAACGCCGAGGATCCGAGCCTGCGCGCGGCCATGACCGGCACGAGCATCATCCCGACCATCCAGAACAACAACAGCAACGGCTTCGACGCCACCCTCGGCGCGGCGCTGATCGCCACGCCGGAGAGCCGCGAGAGCCACGCGGCGGCCATCGCCGCGGTCGTCCGCAACAACGCCTTCGATGGCATCGACATCGACTACGAGCGCGTGCCGACCGCCTCCCGGGCGAACTTCACGGCCTTCGTCCAGACGCTGGCCAAAAAGCTCCACGACTCCGGCAAGAAGCTCTCCGTCACCGTGTACGCGAAGACGAGCGACGCACAGAACTGGAATGGCCCCGGCTCGCAGGACTGGGCCGCCATCGGCGCCGCCGCCGACTCGGTGAAGATCATGGCTTACGACTACCACTGGGACGGCAGCGCGGCCGGCGCCATCACGCCGCTGACCTGGCTGGACCAGGTGACGACCTACGCGAAGAGCGTGATCCCCGCGGCGAAGGTGATGATCGCCCTCCCGTGGTACGGCTACGACTGGCTCGGCACGGATGCCACCGACGTGAGCTTCGCCGGCGCGACGACCATCGCCACGAACAACGCCATCAACATCGGCCACGACGAGAACGGCGAGGCGACGTTCACCTACAACGGCCGGACGGTGTTCTTCATCGACTCTTCGGCGTACGAGAAGAAGCTCAACCTCCTGAAGACGAAGCACGCCTCGATCGGCGGCGTCGCCCACTGGGCCGTTGGTCAGGAAGACCCCGCGGTCTGGAACGTGCTCAAGGGCTCGACCAACCCGGTGACGACCGCGCCGGCCGACTACACGGTGGCCGGCCCGAGCCAGCTCGCGCTGCAGGCCGGGATGTCGACCAGCGGCGAGTACCGCCTGACGCCGATCAACGGCTTCAGCGGCACGGCCACGGTCCGCGTGCAAGCGGCGACGCCGTTCGCCGGCACGATCACGCCGAGCGCGACGACGGTGACGAACGCCGCCCCAGTGACGCTGCGCGTCGAGGCGCCGCGCAACACGCCGGCCGGCAGCTATCAGGTGCGCGTGCAGTTCGTGACCGCGTCGGCGATCCGCGAGCAGGTGGTGACGATCAGCGTCTCGCCGGCCGCGCCGGGGAAGATCCGGGCGATCCGGCGATAATCCGCTGAATGCGGACCGCCATCTTCGCCTCGCTGCTCGTCCTCTCCTGCGCCTCCGCGCCGTTGCGCGGGCCGGAGCAGACGGTGACGGAGTTCATGGCCGCCTTCAACCGCCTCGACCTCGAGGCGGTGGGCAATCTGCTGGCCGATGATGCGACGGCCTTTCTGCCGATGCCCGACGCGCGGGCGAAGATCACCGGCAAGGCGTCGATCATCGCCGCGCTCGGGCCGCTGTTCGAGCGCCAGCGCCCCCACGGTCCGCTGCGTCTCACCGCCAAGGAGCTGACCATCCAGCCCCTTAGCATCGACGGCGCGGTGGCGACGTTCGACGTCGGCACGGCGGACGTCAGCTCGCGGCGGACGCTCGTGCTCGTGCGGAGAGGCGGCGCGTGGCGCATCGCGCATTTGCACGCCTCGAATGTGCGTCCCTACGCTGAGGCCGGCCGAGGCTTGGCCAACAAACGCGGCGGGCCGTGCCCGCTAGAGGTGCATCTTCACCACTACCGGAAAGACGACGCGCACCGGCCGGCCATTGAGCTGGCTGGGGGTGAAGCGCCATTGCGTCACCGCCTCGCGCACCGCTTCGCCGAGGGTGCGGCTCGGCGCGCGGAGGACGCGCGTCTCGGCGACGTTCCCTTGCTCGTCGATCACGACCTCGACCTCGACGTCTCCCTCCACCTTCGCCCGCCGGTCGACGTCGGGATAGGCGGGATTGGCGCGCGAGACGGCCTCCGGCGCCGCGACGAGCTCGCCCGAGTCGACGGTCGGAACAGCGGGGTTCGTCGGCGCCGACGCGCAGCCGGCGAGGATCAGGAACGCGGCGACGAGCAGCAGTTTTGATTGCATCCGGAAAGAATACTTAGAATGAGGGCATGATCCAACGCGCGCTCCTCATCGCGGTCGCGGCCGCTCTGCCGCTGCAGGCCGCCGTCACGTATCGCGTCGAAGTGGAGTGGGCCGCCACGCGGCAGAGCGTCGACCGCTCGCGAGTGACCGTCGACGGGAAGAAGATCCGCATCGATTTCGAGCCCGACGGCGATGCGACGATCACCGGCAACGCGCTGATCTCCACCGACGGCGGCAAGAGCTACATCGGCATCAACAGCCGGCTGAAGACCTGGTGGCCGGCGAATATGCAGGAACCGTGGGCGCAGCCGTTCACGCCGCGCCCCGACCGCGGCGGCCACGGCGAGCGGGCGCGCAAGGTCCAGTGGACGTGGCGGGAGGAGCCGGAAGGGGAGGCCGGAAAGCACAATTACAGCGGCGACCTGTCATTCGTCGCCCTGCAGGACGTGATGGACGGGCAGACCGTCGACTCGCGCAACACGGCGAAGGTCGAGATCGCGACGGATGAAGGGATCGATGCGACCTGGCTCGGATTCCTGCCGTTCATCACCGGCATCGACGACATCAACTCGCGGCTGGCCGCCAGCGGCGGGGCCATCAAGGGCTTCCCGACGCGCATCACGCTCACGTCGACGCGGCAGTACAATCACGGGCCGCTGCTCACGGCGAAGCACGCCATGACGGTGAGCGACGTCAAGACGTTGACGAGCGTCGACCCGCACCTCTTCGAGCGGCCGAAGGACTACCGCGAGCAGGCGCCGGTCATGGCCGCGCCGGTCTTCTAATAGATGATCACCTGATCTCCGACCTGCGAGATCTGGTAGAGGTGCTCGATGTCGGCGTCGCCGAGGCGCACGCAGCCGTGCGAGACCGACTGGCCGAGCTTGTCGGTCTCCTGCGTGCCGTGGATGGCGTAGCCGTCGCCGAGGTTGAGGCGGAAGCGGCCCAGGACCTTGTCGAACTGCCGCTGCGGCGTGCCGACGGGCGGGATGACGATCGTGTCGCCGGCGACGATGATCTGCCCCGGCGGCAGCTCGCGCTCGTAGCCGCCGCTGTCCTCCACCACCGTGTTCCCCTTCACCTTCAGCGTCCGCGAGCTCCCGCCCCCGCCGCCCAGCCACCCCCACACCCCCTCGTCGCGCTTCGAGGCTGGCTGGCCGGTGTCGGCGTCGATGGAGCTGCCGGGATTGAGGCGGATGACGCGCATCCCGTTCTTGCGCGCCTGCTCGATGTAGTGCCAGTCGGGCGGCACCCACTTCGGGTTCTCCTCCTTCGACTTGACGCGCAGCTTGCCGATGGGCGTGTCGAAGACGAGCGTCTTGCCGTCGACGGCGAGCGTGGTCCCCTTGCCCGTCGAGCAGAGCGCCTGGAAGACGGTCTGCCCGTTCTCGCGCACGTACAGCTTGTTCTCCGCCGTCGAGATGACGATCGTCCGCCCGCTGTCCGGCGTGTCCTCGGTCTGCCGCGCGACCGTCTCGATCTTCGACTTCATGGCGTCGAGCTGCGCCTGCCGCTGGGCCGCCGCGCCGCGCAGCTCCTCGGCTTTGTTGCCGGTGCGCTCGGCGATCATCTTGTCGATCACCGCCACGCGGTCGAGGCGGCGCGCGTCGCGCATGTTGATCCACTCGCCCGCGGCGGCGAACGACGCCAGTCCGAGGCCGAGCACGAAAAGCGCCCATGATCCGAGCAATCCAATCCAGCGGGGCATGTGAGAGGTCTCCTAGAAAATGTAGACGCGCGTCTCTTTCGTGACGCGCGGCCAGATCGCCGCCAGGTCCGCTTCCGGCACCTGGAACGACCCGGGCTTCGGCCCGTGCAGCGGGCTGTCGGCGGGCGGCGGCGAGTGAATGACGTAGTTGTCGGGAAGAAAGATCACGTACTTGCCCAGGCCGTTCTCGATGGTCGGGCGGTCGTCGGGGATCGGCTGGCCGTTCATCGCGTAGAGCCACTCCGGGACGCGCCAGGCGTAGCCGACTTCCTTCCCCACGACGCCGAAGCCGCCCTTGAGCGGGACGAAGGTCCACTTCCGGCCGTCCTTCGCGCTGATCGTCTTTGCCTCGCCGACCTGCACGTCCGCCTCGCGCACGACGTCCTTCCCCAGGCGGAGCTGCAGCTTCTGACGCTTCGTGTCGATGGAGATGTAGAACTGCGCGCTCTTGATGGCTTCCAGGTAGTCCATCCGCCCGTCGAGCTCGCGCGCGAGTTGGGCCTGGCTGACCTCCATGCCCGACAACTCCTCGCGGATGCGGTTCACCTCGGCGGGGGAGCTCGCCGTCGGCTGAAACAGGCGCGCCGTCTTCCCGTTGATGGTCTTGCGCTGCATGCTGGCGAAGGCGAAGAGCGCCGCGGCCAGGATCAGGAGGGCCAGGTTGAGCCAGAGGGGCGGGCGGGGGAACTTTCGTCGGTCAATGCCGGGACGCGCGTCGCGTCGGCGGTCGGACATTCTACGGATGAGTTAGGCGAGGGGCGTGCCAACCGCCCCTCATCTGCTCACGATACGAATCGCGGCCGTTTCACCACCCACGCCAGCGCCATCACCACCAGCGCGACGCCGAACGTGCAGACGATCGTGGCGCCCGTCGGCAGGTCGAGCTTGAACGAGGCGAGGATGCCGAGGGCGCTCACCAGCGCGCCCATCGTCCAGCCGATGGCCAGACGCTTGCCGATCGACTGGGCGAAGAGCATCGCCGCCACCGACGGCACGATCAGGTAAGAGAAGACCAGCAGCACGCCGGCGATGGCCACGGACGACGTGACCACGAAACCAAAGGACGTGTAAAACAAAAAGTCCCACAGCTTGACGTTCGGGATCTGCTGCCCGAGGGAGATGGCCAGGAACTTCCGCCGGAAGACGTAGTGGAAGATGCCAACCAGCGCGTAGAGGATGGCCGTCTTGATGATCGTCTCCGGTGAGACGGTGAGGATGTTGCCGACCAGCATGTCCTTGAGGTGCTCGGTCCCTTCCGGGGCCTTGCTCATGGCCAGGATGGCGGCCGCGGCGGACACGGCGTAGACGATGCCGATGATCGCCTCCTGCGGGATGCGCGTCTCGCGGTGCACGCGCGTGAGGGCGAAGATCGCCGCCCCGAGGATGGTGAAGCCGAGGGACCAGAAGTACGTGACCGGGCTGTGCAGGTCGTGGCCGGCGAGGTAGGCGATGGTCGTCCCGAGCGCGGCGATCTGGGCGAGCGAGAGGTCGACGAAGATGACCCCCCGCTCCACCACGTGCACGCCGAGGTAGGCATGGATGCCGGTCAGGATCAGGCCGGCCAGGAACGGCAGGTACAGAAATGCGAGAAGGTCCATTACTTCAATGCTCCCACGAGCTGGGCGATGTTGTAGTCGAAGAGCTTGAAGTAGTCCTCGGTGCCGGCCTTCGCCCCGCCCACGGACGGATAGAGGATGACCAGCTTCGCGCCGGTGCGGTCGGCCACGGACTGGGGCGTCTTCGCATCGAAGTACGGCTCCATGATCACGGCTTTCACCTTCTGGGCTTTCATCAGGTTGATCAGCTCGAAGGTATGCGAGGGCGACGGCGGCACGCCCGGCTTCGGCTCCACGTAGCCGACGACGTTGATGCCGTAGCGGCGCATGAAGTTCGGCCAGGAGTTGTGGTAGGTCACGATCTTCGCCCCGCGGTACGGCGCGAGGGTCGCGGCCCAGCGCTTGTTCGCGTCGTTGATGCGCACCTTGAAGGCGTTCAGGCGCTGCTGGAAATACGCGGCGTCGGCCGGGCGGAGCTCCTCGAGCTTCTTCTCGATCTGGATGGCGATGCGCACGCCGTTGGCCGGATCGAGCCAGTAGTGGGGGTTGCCCAGCGGATGGACGTCGCCCATCGAGCGGTTCACGGTTCCGGTCGGGCGGTCGAGGATCTCCACGCCGTTCGACACGTCGAGGTAGCCCTTCGCGCCGGGGCGGATGTTGGCGTTGCGGCTCTGGTCGAGCAGCGGCGGCAGCCAGCCGATCTCCAGCTCCAGGCCGACGACCTCGAGCAGGTCGGCGTTGCGCAGCAGGAGCAGAAAGCTCGGCTTCGGCTCGACGAAGTGCGGGTCCTGGTAGCCACGGGCGATGGCCTGGACGTCAACCCGATCGCCGCCTACTTCCTTCGTCAGCGAGGCGAGGTCGGCGATGGTGGTCACGACCTTGAGCGGCGCGGCGAACGCGCCGGTCGCGAAGAGCATTGATGCGAGCAAAAGAAAGCGTCTCATGGGTTCTCCTAGAACGTGTGCGCGCCGTGCGCGCCGATGGCGAATTGCAGTTGGAAGAGGATTTCGTTGAACGTCTTGTCGACGAAACCGTAGCGCGTGCGGCGGAACTGCCCGCGGATCTGGCTGAACTCCGACGGCCAGAAGGTCACGGTGGCGGAGACTCCACGGTCGGTAGCGTTGTCGACGATCCGGAGATCGTCGGTCACGAACGGCTGGGCGTCCGATGAGTCGATCCGCGCGCCGGCGAACCACCGCTGCGCAAGCTGGTAGTCGAGCGAGCCGTAGAAGCCGAACATCCGGCTCGACTGCTCGCCATCCCCCCAGTACGCCTCGGTGCGGGCGATCAGCGACCGGTAGAGGCCCTGTTGCAGCGGCTTCCAGCGGTAGGTGAGGTCGACGCCGGCCACGTCCCGGCGCCCGAGCTCCACCGTGGGGATCTCGGTGGGCAGGAGGTGCGGCGACTTCCCCGTCACCCAGCTCGCCCCGACCTCGACGTTGCTGTTCTCGGTGAGGTCGTGGAAGGCCTTGAGGTGGCCGAGGTACGTGAGGTCGCTCGTCTTCTCCCGTTCGAAGACGCTGTTGTTCCCGTCCATCACCTCGGCCGTCCCTTCGATGAAGGTGTTGAAGCGATTCGGGAAGATCTTACTCACAGAGATCCCGCTGCCGTTGAGCCCTTCCTCGCCGAAGAAGTTGTGGATGACGAGCGGCTGGTCGACCCACGGCCGCTGGTGGGGATGCCACGTGTTGACCTTGCCGAACATCGACTTGAACTTGCCCACCTTGGCCGTGATGTCGTGCGGCAGGTTGACGAAGTTCGCGTAGCCCTCCTCGACTTCGAATCCCTCGGGTGAGCCGGAGAGGAAGAACTTCGCCTTCGCGTACGGATCGACGAAGGCCTCGAAGGCGACTTCCGCCTCGTCGAGCGTCATCGCATCGCGCGGCTGCCCCTCGGGGCGGAGCTGGCCCAAGCCGCCGACGCTGAGCGGCGTGGCGTTCTCGAAGAGGTTGCGCTGCCCGGCGTGACCGAGGAAGTTGCCGATGACGGAGGTGTCGGGGTTGAAGACCTTCGACGCGCCGGGGTTCGGCGCGTTGTTGACGGTCTGGACGTCGGTCAGCGCGCTCGCTGGCGGCTCGGTTTCCGCCGCGGCCACCACCGGAGCGGGTGCGGGTGTGTTCGGCACGACCTCCACCGCGGTGAGGTCGGTTTCGGCGGGCGGCTGCGCCCCCTTGAGCTGGTCGAGCTCCTGCCGCAGCGCGGTGGCCTGGCGCAGCAGCTCATCGAGCTTCTGCTCGAGCTGCTGGATGCGCGGGTCGGGCGTGGTCTGCGCGCCGAGAGGCGCGGCAATACAAAAAACGAGGAGAAAAAGCAGGGAATGACCGCGACGGGTCATGATCGCCTCCTGAGTGTTGATGCGTACGATCGAGGAGAAGGCGGAAAGAGTTGCTGGTTGCTAGTTGCTGGTTACTTGCGCTGTTGCCGGTTCCAGGCGCAGAGGCGCAAGCAACCAGCAACCAACAACTAGCAACTATTGCGGCGGCGCGCGGGAGGGGAGGGAGAGCGGCTCCCCGTGCACCGGCACCG
>DATEOX010000352.1:0-2817 GCA_035273585.1 Thermoanaerobaculia bacterium | reverse complement strand
GGAGCGGGTGGCGATCAAGACGCGCGACCTGGCCCTGCTGCCGGACGCCGTCTCGTTCGAGGACGCCTCCACGCTGCCGGTCGCGGCG
Source organism: Thermoanaerobaculia bacterium (assembly GCA_035273585.1). Lineage (GTDB taxonomy): Bacteria > Acidobacteriota > Thermoanaerobaculia > Gp7-AA8 > Gp7-AA8 > JAFAVZ01. The sequence goes on along the minus strand of DATEOX010000352.1, from coordinate 2,729 downwards.
CTCACCGCTTTGCGGGCGCTCGAGCTTGGCGGGCTGCTCCTCGGCAAACGGGTGCTGGTCACCGGGGCGGCGGGCGGGGTGGGACGGTTCGCCATCCAGCTCGGGCGGCGGGCGGGCGCGCACGTGACCGGCATCGTCGGCCGCCCGGAGCGCGGCGAAGGCTTGCGCGAGCTGGGCGCGGATGAGATCGTGACCGCGGTCGATCGCGACAAGCGCTACGACCTGGTCCTCGAGTCGGTCGGCGGCGAGTCGCTGGAGACCTCGGTGGCGGTGCTCGCGCCGGCCGGGACGGTGGTGGTGTACGGCAACTCGTCCGAGCGGCCGGCCTCCATCGATGCCCGGGCGCTCTTCATCAAGGGACGGACGAACGTTCGCGGCCTCTTCATCTTCGACGAGATCGAGCACGACTTTTCCGCTGCGCGCGGCCTCGCGTACCTGGCGTCGCTGATTGCGGACGGCGCGCTGAAGACGGAGATCGCCATGACCCGCCCCTGGACGGAGACAGCCGCGGCGCTGGAGGAATTGTCGGCGAGACGCGTCGCCGGGAAAGCGGTACTGGTGATCGAATGATGATGCTCGCCGCCCTGCTCCTCGCCGCCCTCCCGCCCTGGTCGGAAGGGATGCTCGACATCCACCAGATCAGCACCGGGCGGGGGAACGCCGCGCTCTGCGTCTTCCCCGACGGCACCACGATGCTCGTCGATGCCGGCGCGGCGGCGGACGGCCAGCCGATGGCCGACACCGACCCGCGGCCGAACGCCTCGAAGCGGGTGGGGGAGTGGATCGCCGACTACATCGCGAAGGTGGGGGTGGAAAAGCTCGACTACGCCGTCATCACCCACTTCCACGCCGATCACATGGGCGGCATCCGCGACGTCGCCGCGCGGGTGCCGATCGGAACGCTGATCGACCGCGGATACGCGTATCTCAAGCCGGAGGACGCGCAGTTCCGCAATTACGAGGCGTTCGCGAAGGAGCATGGGAGCGAGGCGCTGCGCGTCGGGCGCAACGATCAGATCGTGCTGCGCCGTGGAGGAGGAAAGTACCCGGGCTTCGAGGTGCGCAACGTCGCGGCGAACGGCGTGGTGTGGACCGGCACGGGCGACCAGACGGCGAACATCTTTCCGCCGCTGGACAAGCTCGCGGCGGAGGACAAGCCGAGCGAGAACATGTGCAGCATCGGGCTGCGCATCCGCTACGGCAAGTTCGACTGGTTCACCGGCGGCGACATGCCGGGCGTGCCCGACGCCGGCGCGCCGGAGTGGCAGTCGGTGGAGACCGCCGTGGCGAAGGCCATCGGCCCGACCGACGTGCACGTGGTCAACCATCACGGCTCGATCGATCCGGAGAGCGCCTTCTTTCTTTCGACCCTACGCTCCACCGTGATGGTCCTGCCGTCGTGGTCGGCCACGCATCCGTCGCAGGACGCGCTCAAGCGGATGATGACCCAGCGCCTCTATCCCGGCCCGCACGACGTTTTCGCCACGCTCGTGCGCGAGCCGGCGAAGATCAGCATCGGCAGCCGTGCGGCGCAACTGAAGGCCGATCACGGGCACATCGTGATCCGCGTCGCGCCGGGCGGGGAGTCGTACCAGGTCTTCGTGCTCGATGATGCAACGCCGGAGCGCGCCGTGCTGGCGACGCACGGGCCGTACGTCAGTCGATGACCCCGCTCTCCAGCACCGCGAACGTGCGCCGCTCGCAGTCGATGCGGGCCAGCGCGCCGTAGGGGAGGACGAACATTGGGTCGGTGTGGCCGAAGTCCATGCCGGTGATGATCGGCAGCTCGGCGAGCCCTTCCTCGTCGCGCACGACCTGGAGAATCGCGGCGTCGTACTCTTCAAAGCGCTCCCCACCCCCGGGACGGCCGAAGATCAGGCCGCGGATCTGGTGCAGGATGCCCATCGCCGCGTACGAGCGCAGCGCGCGCGTCACGAAGAGGGGCGGCGGCGCGTCTTCAGAGGTCTCGAGGAAGAGGATCGCGCCGTCGAAGGAGGCGGGCCAGGCGGACGTGCCGCGCACGAACTCCATCACGTCGATGCAGCCGCCCAGCAGTCGCCCCTCGGCGATGCCGCTGCCCTGGAGGAACGTCCAGCCGTGGCGCGGGCGGAGCGCGCGCGGCGTGAACGACTCCCAGTCCGGCCACTCCGGGGTCCAGCCCTCCGCCGGCTGCAGGACGCCGATGGGCGACGTGGACAAGAGCGCGCGGCGCACCGCCGCCTCCGTGTATGGCAGCAGCTCCGCGAAGCCGGCCATCACGGACGGCCCGTAGAACGTGGTCAGGCCGGCGTTGAAGCAGAAAAAGTGCGAGACCGTCGTGTCGGAGTAGCCGAGGAAGATCTTCGGGTTCGCGGCGATGACCGCCGGGTCGAGGTACGGAAGGAGGCGGATGGAGTCCTCGCCGCCGATGGTCGTGATGATGCCGCGGACGGACGGATCGGCGAAGGCCGTCATCAAGTCCGCGGCGCGGGAGAGAGGGTCGGCGGAAGGCTCGAATACGCGCGGCGCGGCGACGACCTCCAGCCCGAAAACCGACGAAAGCGCGGCAACGCCGCGCTCATACACGTCCGGGTAGCGGGCCGGCCCGCCCCAGGAGAGCGAGACCGTCATCACCCGGTCGCCGGGGCGGAGGCGCCTGGGGCGGATGGTTGGATTGATTTTGCCTCCTCCCGCTGTTATGGTGTCGCGATTTCCAAGTTACGTGTATCGATTCACCGGTTAACCAGCTA
>DATEOX010000351.1:0-3908 GCA_035273585.1 Thermoanaerobaculia bacterium | reverse complement strand
TCGGGCGGTCCGTCGGCGCGAACGACTTGAGGCTGCTGATGAGCGCCGCCGCGTCGCGGTCGATGCCCGCCACCGGCAGCGACTGCCCCCGCGCCGCTTGGACCATCACCTCCCGCGCCGTGGCGGAGGCGGGATACGGATCGCGGGCCATGAAAGTCGCCTGGAGGAGGAGGCCGAACGAGTACATGTCGCTGGCCGGCGTGAGCGGCTCGCCCCGCGCCTGCTCCGGGCTCATGAACATCGGCGTGCCGACCGTCAGCCCCACGCCGGTCTCGCCGGCCGGCGTGTCGGGATCGGCCATCGGCTCGGCGATCTCGATCGTCTCGTCGATGGGGAACGCGTTCCACTGCTCCTCGCGCGCCCCTTCCACGCGCAGGCGGACGGACGCGAGCCGCACCGGATGCCGCTTCGGGCCCGAGGCGCGCTCGATCCAGCGGGCGAGGCCGAAGTCCAGCACCTTCACCTGTCCCGTGGCGGTGAGCATCACGTTGTCCGGCTTGAGGTCGCGGTGGATGATGCCCGCCCGGTGGGCGGCGACCAGCACCTCGGCGATGTCGTGCCCGATGCGCAGCTTCTCGGCGCGGCTCAGCCCCTGCTCGATGGCCGCCTGTAGCGTCCGCCCCTCGATCAGCTCCAGCACGAGCACGTCGCCGTCCGGGCCCTCGATGTAGTCGTGGATGCGGCAGATGTTCGGATGGTCGAGCTGGGAAAGCGTCCGCGCCTCGCGGATCAAACGCGTGCGCGCCTCGTCGTCGAGCCGCTGCTCGCGATGGAGCGCTTTGAGGGCGACGCGCCGGGTGAGCTTCTCGTCGAAGCCCTCGTACACGTCCCCCATGCCGCCCCCGCCGAGCACACGCTCCACCCGGATGTGTCCCAGACGTTTCCCGCTGAGATCCATGAAGTTACCCCTGAATTGAAGGAGGCCCGATGTTACTACGTCTCTCCTCCACTATGGACTGGTGGACCCGGAAGTTTTCCGCCCTCAGGCGTAGGCGGCGACGAATCGGGCGGTGATCTCCGCCGCCAGGGAGAGCTCGAACGGCACGTGGACCAGCGGATGGATGGCGTTGTAGGTGTGGCTCGCCGCGCCGATTACCGCCAGCGAGACGTCCCTCGCCTCCCCCGCGATCTGGTGCCCCTCGGCCACCGGCACGCTCTCGTCCCGCGCGCCGTGGACGACGAGCAGCGGCACCGTGAGACCGCGTGCCGCGGCCAGGACGTCCAGCCGCTCCCGCTCCGCCTCGACGTCTTCCAGGATCGCGGTCGACATCCGCATCACCTGCTTCGTCCGGACGTTGACCTCGTCACGGTAGCCGTCCGCGCGCCACTTCCGCTTCGAGTCTTCGTCCCAGCGGTCGGTGCGGGAGATGGCGCTCCAGGTGATGACGCCCGCCAGGCGCGGGACATCCCGCGCGCCGAGGAGCGCCACGCCGCCGCCGCGCGAATGGCCGAGGAGGAACGTGGGGAGCTCCGGGAACTCGCTCTGCGCGTACGAGACGACGTCGCGCAGATCGGAGAGCTGGCCGGAGTAGGTGTCGCCGGCGAAGAGGTCGAGCCGCTCGAACGTCTCGGGGTTCTCACCGATGCCGGAGCGCGACATGTTGAAGCGGCAGACGGCGTCGCCCTCGTCGCACAGTCGCTCGGCCAGCCAGGGGAAAAAGCCCCAGTCCTTGAAGCCCTTGAAGCCGTGCACGAGCACGATGAGCGCGCGCGGGCTGAGCGGCGCGTCGAGGTCGCCGCGGATCGGAAGCCCTTCGCGCGAGCGGATGATGAACTGCATCAGACGTTGAAACGGAAAAGGATTACGTCTCCATCCTGCACTTCATATTCCTTGCCTTCACTCCGCATCCGCCCCGCCGCCTTCGCCCCCTGCTCGCCGCTGTGGGCGATGTAGTCGTCGTAGGCGATCGTCTCCGCGCGGATGAACCCCCGCTCGAAGTCGCTGTGGATCTTCCCCGCCGCCTGCGGCGCCTTCGAGCCGCGCTCGATGGTCCAGGCCCGCGCCTCCTTCGGCCCTGCGGTGAAGAAGGTCTCGAGGTTGAGCAGCCTGTAGCCGGCGCGGATCAGCGCGTTCAGCCCCGGCTCCTCCAGCCCCATCTCCTTGAGGAAGTCGTTCCGCTCGTCGGCCGGAAGCTGCGCGATCTGCGCCTCCAGCTCGCCACAGATGACCACCACTTCGCCGCCCTTCTCCGCCGCCACGGCGCGCACTTTCTGCAGCAGCGGCGTCTCCTGCCCGAGGTCGCCCTCCGCGACGTTGGCCACGTAGAGCACCGGCTTGAGTGTGATGAGGTTCAGCTCGCGCAGCGACTCCCGCTCCTCCGGCCCGAAGTCGACCGCCCGCAGCGGCGTCCCCTTCTCCACCGCATCGATGGCCTTCTTCAGCGCCTCGGCCTGCACGGCCGCGTCCTTCTGCCCGACGCGCGCCAGGCGGCCGACGCGGTCCATCTTCTTCGACAGCGCATCGAGATCGGCCAGCAGCAACTCGGTCTCGATGACTTCGATGTCCCGCTCCGGATCGACGCTCCCCTCGACGTGCACGACGTTCGGGTCGTCGAAGCAGCGGACCACGTGCAGGATGGCGTCCGTCTCGCGGATGTTGGCCAGGAACTGGTTGCCCAGCCCTTCGCCCTTGCTCGCGCCGCGCACAAGGCCGGCGATGTCGACGACTTTGAGGTCGGTGAAGATGACCTGCTTGCTCTGGGCCAGCTCGGCGAGCCTCTGCAGGCGCGCGTCGACGACCGGAACGATGCCGACGTTCGGCTCGATGGTGCAGAAGGGATAGTTCGCGCTCTGCGCCCCGGCGGCGGTCAGCGCATTGAAGATCGTCGACTTGCCGACGTTCGGCAGCCCGACGATACCGACAGAAAGACCCATGTGTGGTGACGACTCCTTCGAATTGCTCCCGCCGTCAACGGAACGGGGCGGGTGCGGATTCCGTTGAGAACCCTCGCCCCGCGTCCGCCGGGAGAGGGTGGCGCGCAGCGACCCCTCATCCGCCCTTCGGGCACCTTCTCCCCGCCGCGCGGGGAGAAGGCTCTTGGCGCGTCAGGATGCCACTCGCACCGCCATCTCCTCGGCGCCGATCAGCCCGACCTTCGGGTTGGTGATCAGGTCCACCGGGATCTTCTCCAGCAGCGACGCGAACCGCCCCTTGCGCCGGAAGGCGTCGATGAACTTGCCGTCGGTGAAGCGGGGGATGTTCTTCGCCGCGATGCCGCCCGCGAGGAATATGCCCCCCCGCGTGAGGAGGCGCAGGGCCATGTTGCCGGCCTCCGCGCCGTACGCGTCGACGAAGATGGCCATCGTCTTCACCCCCATCGGATCGCCGCCGTCCGCCAGCTCGGCGATCTGCTGCGGGAGGTGCTCGTCGTACGGCCGGTCGAGCCCGCGCACGAAGTTGTCGATGTTCACCAGCCCCATACCGGATAGCACCCGCTCCCAGCTCACGTGGCCGTACCGCTGATGGATGTGCAGGAAGAGCCCGGCCTGCTCCTCGTCCTGCGGCGCGAAGTCGCCATGGCCGCCTTCGCCCGGGATGACGTTCCAGACGTCGCCGGAGAAGGTGACGGCGGCCTCGCCCAAGCCCGTTCCGGCGCCGAGGATGCCGATCGGCGCGCCCTTCACGCGCTCTCCTTCCTGGAGAGAGAGGAGGTCGCCCCTCGCCAGCAACGGCACACCGAGGGCGTTGGCGTAGAAGTCGTTGATGAGGGCCACGCGGCGGATGCGGAACGCCTTCGCCAACGCCGCGCTCTCCATCACCCAGCCGACGTTGGTGACCTCGGCGCGTTCTCCGAGGACCGGTCCGGCGACGGCGAAGCAGGCGGCGTCGACCGCCCCCGGCGCGAACTCGCGCAGGAGGTCGTCGAAGGTGCGGTACGCGTTGCTCTCGAACCGGGCCTCGCGGATGA
>DATEOX010000350.1:0-2356 GCA_035273585.1 Thermoanaerobaculia bacterium | reverse complement strand
GAATATCTGTGCGATCAATGGCTGGACTTCGTAATCGGCGAGCGTCTGGTCCTCGAGATCAAGTCGGTCGAGCAACTGGCTCCGGTTCACCACGCGCAGTTACTCAACTACATGCGGCTAGCCGGCGTCCGTCTAGGACTGTTGATGAATTTCAACGTCGTCGTACTCAAAGACGGGATCAGGAGAAAAATCTTGTGAGAATAGATTCTTCGTGGGTCATCGTGCCTTCGTGGCTTCGTGGTCTCCGTCACAGGGGCTGCTAACTTTTCACCCGTTGCCATTCGGCCTCGAATTGATCGAGCGTCATGTCTTTCATCGCCCGCCCCGACGCCGCGACTGACTTCTCCAGCGCTGTGAAGCGTTTCGTGAACTTGTCGTTCGCCTTGCGCAGCGCCGTCTCCGGCTCGATCCCAAGCTTCCGCGCGAGGTTGGCGATCGTGAACAGCAGGTCGCCCATCTCCTCCTCGGCGCGTTGGTGATCGATCGCGCCCTCCCGCACCACGGCGCGGATCTCGTCGAGCTCCTCCTGCATCTTGTCGACGACGTCGCCGGCGGCGACCCAGTCGAAGCCGACCGAGGCCGCGCGGGTGCTGATGTGAAACGCGCGCAGCAACGCCGGCAGCGCCGGCGCGAGCCCGCCGAGCAGGCTCTTCGGTACCCACTTCGCCTCCTTGCCGGCGCGCTCCTCCGCCTTGATTTCTTCCCAGCGCGTGCGCACCTGGCCGGCAGTAGCGAGCGCGGCTTCGCCCTCGCCGCGCTTGAAGACGTGCGGATGCCGCCGCACCAGCTTGTCGGCGGCGCTCTTCACCGCGTCGGCGATGTGGAAGTGCCCGGCCTCGGCCTCGAGCTGCGCGACGAACACCGCCTCGAACACGAAGTCGCCGAGCTCCTCGCAGAGCGCGGCGTGATCGTGGCGATCGATCGCCTCCAGCACCTCGTAGGTCTCTTCGAGCACGAACGGCTTCAGCGAGTCGATCGTCTGCTCGCGATCCCACGGACACCCGCCCGGCCCGCGCAGCGTCGCCATGATTTCGACCAGGCGCGTGAACTCGGCGGCGGCGCGGGCGGCGTCGGACATTTGGTAATCTTAGTCAATGTCCGAGCCGGGCTTGTCGTTTACGGCGTTCGTGCTGTCGCTCGCGAGCACCGCCGCCATTCACTTCGGCGACCTGCCCGATCCGAGCTCCGGCGAGCTCGCGCCGCTGAACCTGGCCGGCGCGGCGCAGATGATCGACATCCTCGCGCTGCTCGACCAGAAGACGCGCGGCAACCTGACACAGGAGGAGCAGGTGATGCTCGAACAGATCCTCTACGAGCTGCGGATGCGCTTCGTGGAGGCCAGTGGCGGCGGCAAGCGGATCATCGAACCCTAGAACCGTAGAGCCCTAGAACCCCGAACCACGAACCGACCCAGAACCCAGCACCCTGAACCTTGAACCTCTCCGTGCCGCCTTCCCTCCGCGTGACCATCCTCGGCAGCGGCACGTCGCACGGTGTGCCGGCGATCGGCTGCGACTGCGTCGTCTGCCGTTCCTCCGATCCGCGCGACCATCGCACGCGGCCGTCGATCCTGATCGAGGTGTTGTCCAACGGAGCCTCGCCGTTCGCGGCGGCCGTGCGATCGATTCTGGTCGACACCTCCACCGACCTGCGGGCGCAGGCGCTGGCCAACGACGTCCGCCGCGTCGACGCGATCCTCTTCACCCACAGCCACGCCGATCACGTCTTCGGGATGGACGATGTGCGGCGGTACAACCAGATGCAGCAGTCGGCGATCCCGGTCTTCGCCGACGAGGAGACGCTGGCCAGCGTCCGGCGGATGTTCGCCTACGTCTTCGAGCCGCCGAAGCAGAAAGGCGGCGGGCTGCCGCAGCTGGTGCCGTTCCGCATCGGCGGCCCGTTCACGCTCGGCGGCGTCGAGATCGTGCCGGTGCCGCTCTTCCACGGACGCCTGCCGGTGCTCGGCTTCCGCGTCGGACCGTTCGCGTATCTCACCGACTGCAACCGGATCCCGGAGGAGTCGTTTCCGCTGCTCGACGGCGTGCGCACGGTGGTGCTCGACGCGCTGCGCCATCGGCCGCACTCGACGCACTTCAGCATCGGCGAGGCGATCGACGCCTTCAAGCGCATGCGCGCGGAGCGCGCCTACTTCACCCACATCTGCCACGACCTCGCGCACGCGGCCACCAACGCGCAACTGCCTGCCGGCGTTGAACTGGCTTATGATGGCCTCGTCTTGGAGATCGCGTGATTTTCTCCGTGGCTCCGTGTCCTCTGAGCACTCTGTGGACGTGATCCACTTTCCGGACGACCCGCGTCCCTCGCGCTGGGTCCACCCGGTGCTGGCGCTCGGCAA
>DATEOX010000349.1:0-8065 GCA_035273585.1 Thermoanaerobaculia bacterium | reverse complement strand
TGGTCCGAAGTGATGGATCTTTTTCCCTGCACCGGTCGTAGTTCAGTCGGTTAGACCTCCGGCCTGTCACGCCGGAGGTCGCGGGTTCGAGCCCCGTCCGCCCCGCCAATCGAAAGCTCTCATGCGCCGCGACTTCGCGGCGTTTTGTGTTTCAGCGGGTCGCTTAGAACATTGGAGACTCGCAAGATCCCAATTTTGTTCGGCGTGAATGTTCCACAGAAAAAAGTGTGACAGACGCACTAAAAAGCGAGCGCGTATGGGAGAAGGCCACGCGCTGCGTGAAATCGAGTCCAGTTGGACTACACGAGATCCGACAAATCGGCCCCGAAGCTGTTCGCGTTTCCCTGGTGCGCGAGGATCGGGGTGATCTCCGCTCCCGTGCCGGTGGGTACGACCTGGACCACGCCGAAATTGTGCTCCAGCACCACTTCCCTCAACGTCGATATGACCCCCTCGCCCACCCTCACCGTCTCGTCCAGGAAGACGCCGACGGCCAAGGACTCGTCTTCCCTGGCGCTGATTCCCGAGGCCGTGAGTGAAACGGCTTCGAATGAAGGGTGCGACGAGGAGATGTCGTAAATGCAACCGACGTGGATGTCGCCGGAAAGGAAGATCAGCCGGCGGGCCGCGCCCGGATGAAGATTCGTTTCCCGCGCCTCGCCGGCCTGCCGTAGCAACTCCGCCTGCTCGGGCCGCGCGAACTTGTGCGACCACTGATCCCGCGCTTCGTCGATGTTCGAGACCTTGAACGTGCCTAGGTTGAATTGCGCCCCGTACAGGCGCGACAGGTGTGCGTTCGCGATCGTCAGCGGAATGTCTTTCTTCTGACCTGACGAATTGGGCTTGAGTACTCCGTCCTCATCGCCTCTTGCGAAGGCGACGACGTCGTCCGTGCGATCGCCGAGCAGCTTCTGTGACTGGCCGTGGGGATCCATCGAGGCGATGGGGGTGGGGGTCACGACTGCCAGCGCCTCCACGTCCTCAGGCAGGCCGGCAAAGACTTCCTGGACGAACGCCCACTGTCTCGCGCCCAGCACTGGCAGCTCGTCCCTAAAGATGTCGCGGTCGCCGCGGCTGTCGAGTACCAGCACGACCAAACGTCCGCAGCGGAATGCGAACGGCATCGCGCCGCGCTGCTCTGGTGGCGGAGGTGCGGCGACGTAGTTGGGAACGAGCTGATTCGGTACCGGCAGCGGATTGTGGCACCCCTGAAACTGCCAGTAAACGTCGCGCGCGTCCTCGAAGTACGCGTTGCACTTGCGATAGATCTCCTTCCCGCGGGGGTATCGCAGTAACAGCGCCGGGCTGTCGGACGCGAGCGAGCCCCAGCCGTCGCGGATGTCGTGGTCGTCCCACATCATATAGACCGGAACATTCGACATCACTCGCCGCACGATATCGCGCGACCAGTTGGTGCGATATTTCGCGGCCAGCGCCTCACGGCGGACAGCCCGCTTGGACTTGAGGTGGTCCCTGAAGATGTCCGGTTCGTCTTCGTCGATGTAGACTTGGTCGCCCATCATGAGCACGAAGTGCGGCTGCGCGCGCTCGACGAAGTCCCCGAACGGCCCCCATAAGCCGTCGACTCCGGCCTTATTACACGAGATGGCGCAGAACAGCACGTTGGCCATCGATCCGGGAGGAGGCATGGTGCGGAACGTGCCGTGAGTCTGCCGGACGACGCGACCTCTCCGCAGCACGCTATAACGATATCGCCAGTCCGGACGGAGGCCCTCGGCGACGGCGATGGCGGTGCGAAATTCGAGCGGCCCCGGCGGCTCCGTGCTACTGAAGTCGAACAACCCCGCGCCGTCTACGCGAAGCTTGTAATCGGCTGGGTCGTCGAACACCTCGATCCAGATTCGGGCCGAGGTATCGTCGGTATGGCCGACGATGGGGCCGAGCTGGAGCCGGTCGAACACGCGACGGGAGGCCATGACTAGGCATCATCCCGGTTGCCGGAGAATCCACTCTGCAGGACGGTGCCAATAGTGATCTCCATGTCCGCCGCGGCTTCCGGCGTGATCGGGAAGCGGATCGCCGACGGTACAGCGCCGGAGATCTTCTCCGCCTTCAGTGTCTTCCTGAGGCGCGGCACTTGGGCGTTGTACCGGCCGGTCGCGGGAGCGCTCCGGATCGCGCGGGCGATCGTCTTGAGGTCCGTCGCTCCCACGGCTTTCAGCAGGCGGCGCTGCTCGTCCGTCAGGTGCAGAGCATCGGCGGCCGCGTTGAAATTGAGATTGCGCCGGTCGTTCGAAGGAAGCGTCGACCAACGCTCGATCAGGAGTTTCACCATGCGCGGGTCGTCCAGCCTCAGGCTTTTCCCTCTCGGGGCATCTCCGTTCGCCAGGATCATGGCCAGCCGGTTCTCGAGCTGGTTCCAGTGTGTTGCCGTCTCCCAGGCGCGTTGCCGCGCGGAGGCGCGGGCGGCGCTGGAAAAGGAATTGACGCCCCCGACCTTGAGGTCGCCTAGGTCTACGCCGACCGGGAAGAGCGCCTCGACGCTGGTCGAGCTGCCGCTCACCGTCATTCCTTCCCCTTCCTCGAGGGCGAAACAGGTGTCGAGAAACCTGTCTTCGCCCATCAGGACTCCCCGCTCGAGCGGAGAGCGGGCCGCTTCGCGCTCGTATTCATCACGCACGGTTTCGAGCCACACCTCTCCCATGGTCTTGTAGGCGACCGAGGCCTGGACCCCGCCGCCGCCGGGAGCGGGCGACACGACCCACGCCTGCACCATCTGAAAAGGGCTGATGTACCAGACATTGATGGCCGGGCGCAGGAACGAGTCCGGTGAAGGAAGCTCACCGACGAGATCGAGGTCCAGCGCATCCAGCGGCGTTCCCGGAGGATAGACGCGATTCAGGTACTCCAGGATTCGTACAATGTGCGCGCTGTAGCTCAGGTCATCGTCATACGTCAGCGGGCCGGGCGGAGCGTCAAATACACAGACGCGCCGCAACCGGGCGTTGACGCAGAAATCTTCATCTCGGGGCACGAGGACCACGGCGGAGAACTCCTGAATCCCTTCGATCCCCGCCGAGCGGCGGTTCAGCAGTTGGCTGAACCATAGATTCGGATCCGACGGATCGACGGAGAGTAGCTGCAGCGGTTGCGGCGAGAGCGAGAAGCTGAGATGGGGCGTGCCGACATACTTCGCGCTCAGCAACGTCAGCAGGTTCTCGACCCTGGTGTAATGGCTGACCAGTTCCCGCCGCTCTTCAGACGCCTGGCGCGTCGTGGTGTCGACGACTTGCGAGCTCTGGCGATCCCCGCTGACGTCGGTGGACGTCGTGCGGAAGGACGCGCTGGCGGAGAGGTACGGAACTCCTCCGGACACGCTCGCGGCGAACGAGTCGGTCGTCGAGTGCGACTTCGACGACTCATACATTTGGCTTCCGCTCTTCCCCATGAACTGCCCCGCGGAGTCTCCCTCGAACGACTCGGCCCCGACGACTCCCGACTGGACCATCCGGCGGGCCAGGGGAGCCGCGGCATGGAAGTAAGGGCGGATCGTGCCGGAGTCGGATGCGCCGCGGACTCGGAGATCGAGCTGCATGTAGAAGCAGGGAATCCCGACACCGAGGACCGCACCAGCGACGGGAGGTGTGCCCTTCGGGAACGATGTCGGCGAGATCGACACGGTGAATTTCAAGTAGATCAGCCGGTCGTCCGGGAACCGGCTGGCGAGCTCTGGATCGTCAGGCTCGAACGTGAAGAGCGATACCGCGCTTCGAGCTGGCTCGCCGGCAGCAAGAGGTTGGGTGGTAGAGGCGAGCTTCCAAGCGATTTCGACAGGCGGCAATGATTCTTCAGCCATGAGATGTCCCCCATGTAGTAGTGACGAATGCACCGGTATCGTTGCAAACTCAGAGACCGCATCGCGGCTGGTATCCCGCACGCTCTATGGCGCGGCAGCCAGGTGCGCCGCAAGGGTTTCCCACGACGCGGTGTCGTAGTTCCGTTGGTTTAGAACGCCGGCCTGTCACGCCGGAGGTCGCGGGTTCGAGCCCCAGTCGGCCTCGAATGGGCCCGCGTTGCTGAAGACGTGGAGGTTGTCCGCGCCCACCGCGACCCATTTGCCGCGATCGGGCGGCGGCTCGATGGCGGCGGCCGCCTGCAGCGCGAAGAGGAGGAGAAGCGAGAGCTGGCCTTTGTTCATCGTTGTGCAGGCTCCGGTTCCTTCAGCCGCGCGTAGAGCGTCGAGGGGCTGATCCGGAGCTGCCGCGCCGCCTTGCGCATGTTCCCGCCTGCTGCCTTCACCGATGCCGCCACGTACTGGCCGATCACCTCGTCCAGCGGCCGGATCTCCCACTCCTCGCTCGGCAGGCCGCCGCTCTTGCCGGCGACGCCGAGGCCTCCCGCGGTCTCCATGGTCAGATCCTCGGTGTGGATCTCGTCGCCGCTGAGCGTGAGCAGCGCGCGCTCCAGCACATTGCGCAGCTCGCGCACGTTCCCCGGCCAGTGATGGCCGGCCAGCTTCTTCATCGCCCGCGCACTCACCTTCGGCATGGAACGCCCCATGTCCTTGGACAACGGGCGGAGGATCTCCTGCACGAGGATGGGCAGGTCTTCGAGGCGGTCGCGCAGCGGCGGCATCTTCAGGCGGACGACATTGAGCCTGTAATAGAGGTCCGGACGGAACCGCCCGGCGGCGGCCTCGGCGGCGAGGTCGCGGTTCGTCGCGGCGATGAGGCGGAAGTCGGCGCGCAGGTCGCGGATGCCGCCCACCCGGCGGAAGCGCTTCTCCTCCAGCGCCTTCAGCAGCCGGGCCTGGACGGTCAGCTCCATCTCCCCGATCTCGTCGAGGAACAGTGTCCCGTCCGCCGCGATCTCGAAGAGGCCGGGCTTGGTGTTCATCGCATTGGTGAAGGCGCCGCGCTCGTGGCCGAAGAGCTCCGACTCCAGCAGCTCCTTCGACAGGCCGGCGCAATTGAGGTCGACGAACGGCGCGCGGGCGCGCGGCGAGCGGTTGTGGATGAGGCGCGCCAGGACGCCTTTGCCGGTGCCCGACTCCCCTTCGATCAAGACGGGCGACGGCGCGCGGGCGATCTGCCCGAGGATGTCGTTGAGCTGGGTCATCTCGGGGGAGACGCCGGGGAGGCGCTCCGCGTCGTGGCCGTCGGTGCGGCGGAGGGCGATGAGCTCGCGCTGGGTGGCGACCATCTTACTGACCTGGGCCAGGGTGAGCTCCAGCGTCTCGAAATCGAACGGTTTCTGGAGGAACGTCTCGGCCCCGAGGCGCATCGACTCGACGACCCGGTCGATGGCCCCCACGCCGGACATCATGATCACCGCCGCCGTCTCCGAGTACATCTTGAATTGATGGAGGAGGTCGATGCCGGAGAAATCGGGCAGCGCGACGTCGAGCAGGACGATGTCGGGCGAGAAGTCGGAGAAGGTGGTGATGGCCTCGCGCCCCGTGGAGGCGGTGCGCACTTCCCACGAGTCGGAGAGGAGGGCCTCCAGGCCGGCGAGGATGTTGGTGTCGTCATCGACGACGAGCAGGCGCTTCTTCAGGTCCGCCATTTGGACGCGAATCATACGCATGTTCGGATTTCAAACACAACGTAATTCCGCCGAAAATAGCTAAAGTGTTGATTCTTTGATGGCTGCGGGTGCCGCGGCGAGTTGGCGTCTCCTTTGGACTAGGGGCTGACCGGTCCAAGGAGAGAACAACACATGCTGCTCATCATCGCTGCTCTCAGCTTCAAACTCGATCTCGGAGCGCTCCTCGCCCGCAATTCCGCGCCGCAGGTCGGGACCACCGGCCCGCGCGTGGAGTGCAACATCAAGACGGTGTCGTATCGCTTCGTGGGCGATCCCGGCACCGAGTTCCGCTACGACGGCGAGTCGTTCAAGGTGCCGGCCAGCGGCGAGATCGAGTTGCTGGCGAGCAAGCGCGCCACCGAGTACCTCGTCGGCGGCAAGACCCTGCCGCTCGACGTCTTCCCCGCCGACGAGTTCGGCGCGCGGACGATCCCGATGCCGAAGATGACCCGTTGATCACGAACGAAAGAAAAGGAGAGACACCATGTCCGACTTCATGCTCCACACCATGAAAGACATCCGCGGAGGCCGGCAGAGCTGGAGGGTGATCCTGACCTTCTGCATCCCCTCCCTGGCCATCTCCATCGCCGCGTCGATCGCGTTCTGAGGGTGCCGTCATGACGCGCGACTCGCGAAGGATCACTCTCGTTGCCCGGCAGGCGGGCCAGTCGACGCGTCCCTGGGACGCGACGCGCGAGTCGCCGAGCCGCATCATCTTCCTCGAGGCGCTGACGGTCCTGCGCTATGCCCTGAGCTCCGGCGTCGCGGAGATGCAGCAGGACGTGGAGCGGGTGGTCCTCGACGGCTGCGCCAACCCGTCGCAGTACCTGGAGATCCTCGCCGCCCTGCCCCAGGAGTTCTCCGGCGACGTGCTCTACATCCGCCCCGACGACACCGGCTTCCTCAGCGCCACCGGCCGCGGCGGCGACCGCGTGCTCTACTCGCTATCGCCGCACGACGTGCAGTTCTACCTCGAAGCGCACGGGCTCGTACTGGGAAACGCGCTCGTGCGGTTGACGGCCTAGCCGGCACGGCCAGCGGCGTCAGTTGGCCAAGCCTCGGCGACCCTCGTCGCCCGAGCTCACAATGATGCCGGTTTCCGCGCCACGAGCGTCGCCGGCCGCAGCGAGCCGAACGTCACGAGCGTCGTAAACAGGGAGCCGACGCGCGAGTCGATGCGGCGCACCGTGCAGCCGGCGGCGGTGAGGGCGCCGGCGTATTCGCCGCCGTGGCGGATGTCGTCGATCAGCACCTCCCCTCCCGGTTTCAGCACGCGCGCGATCTCGGCGATCGCCTTCGCCCGGTCGCTCGCCTCGTAGAGGTTGTGGATGGCGACCGAGGAGACGACCTTGTCGAACGACGCGTCGGGGAACGGGAGCTTGCGCATATCGGCGGTCTCGACCTCGACTCGCTCAGCGACTCCTTCCAGCCTGGCGTTTTCCAGCGTCGCGTCGGGGCGATTGCCGGACAGGTCCTCGGCCTGCCAGATGTCGACACCGGTGGCCATCCCGGTGGTGAGCCGCTTCGCCGCGCCGATGAGCATCAGCCCGCGCCCGCAGCCGACGTCGAGCACCTGCTCGCCGCCGGTCCAGGTGAGCTGATCGAGCAGCGCCTCCCGCCCGCGCACCTTGCCGACCGCGCTCTGCCAGAGCATCCAGGCGGCCATGAGCCCGCAGCAGATCGCCGGCCAGATGACCGTCCGGGCGATGTTGATCCGCACATGCGCATTGCCGAGGAACCCGGACCAGAGGCCGGCCGCGGCGGTGCCCCAGAGGAGGAGCCCGATCACCGTGACCAGCAGCAGGTTGCGGATCACGCCAGGAGCGTCGATGCCGTAGTTCGCTCGCATATGAGGGGCATCTTAGTGCTGCTGCGGGACCAGTTGCTGGTTGTTGGTTGCTGGTTACTGGCGCCTCTGCCTATGGACGGGCGGTGTCGGAAGTTACGTGGCGGATGGCCAGCGCGCCGAGGGGCAAGTAACTAACAACCAGCAACCAGCAACTGCTATCCTCCGGCCCGAATGCAGCTCTGGACGGCGTTCCAGCATGTCGGGTGGGTGGGCAAGTCCGTCCTGGCCATCCTTCTTCTCTTCTCGGTCCTCTCCTGGGCTGTGATGATCGTCGTCGGCCAGCGGTTCCGACGCTCGCGGCGGTCCTCGCGGCGGTTCATGGGCATCTTCCGCAAGGCCAAGCGGCTGGTCGACGTCCAGTCGGCGGCCGGGCCGCTCGCGCAGTCGTCGCTGGTCGGGCTGTTCCGGGCGGGCTACGCGGAGATCGAGGCCCAGATCGCGCACGAGGGGCAGAAGGTGAAGTCGCTGGACAGCGTGGAGCGGTCGCTCATGCGCGCCGCGCGCATCGAGTCGGCGCGGCTGAGCCGCTTCGTCCCCTTCCTGGCCACCACCGCCGCCGCGACGCCTTTCATCGGCCTCTTCGGCACGGTGTGGGGAATCATGGGCGCGTTCTCGAGCATCGGCGCGACCGGCTCCACGTCCATCACGGCCGTCGCGCCCGGCATCAGC
>DATEOX010000348.1:0-11209 GCA_035273585.1 Thermoanaerobaculia bacterium | reverse complement strand
GGCTGCTGCTCGTAGCGCGGAAGGTCAGAGCGGATTGACCACGCGCAGGCCGGCGAATCGCCGGAAGTCACCGTCGGTCGTGTAGACGGTGCCGCCGTGCTCGACCGCGAGAGCGGCAACATGAGCGTCCATGACGAGGTTGCCGCGCACGGGAGTGTCAAGGATGAGGCGGCGGAAGATGGGCCAATAGCCCGCTCCGGGCTGCAGGATCGAAACATTGGGCTGTTGGAGCCATGAGTCGATCAACTCGATCGACTTGACCGGTGACAGCGGTGGCTGGGTAAGAGTCGGATGCGTCATGATCCGAAGGAATGCGTGGATCGTCGTCCAAGGAAGGCCGATCGGCTCATCGCCGGACAGGATCTCCTTGAGCCATTCTTTCGCGGCTGCAAAGTGTGGAGAGTTTTCCGACCTGGCGTAGATCAGCAGATTCGCGTCGACGACAATCATTTACGCCACGAATCCTCGATCTGCTCCAGCAAATCAGGAATGCAATCGATATTGATGCCGGGCTTCAGCTCGACCGTCGTGCCCGGCGGGAACTCATATGGCTTCCGCTTCACCGGTTTGTCCGGCTCCGGCAGCCCCCGCCGCAGCGCGTCCGTCGCTACCTCGTCTACGGGCGCTCCGCTCCGCTTGACCGCCTCTTCCAGCCGCGCCGCGACATCCTCGTCGACCCTGATTGTGATCGTGAGCTGGCGTCCCATCACCGAAATCCTACTCTACAATCCCTCCTCGGAGGTTCCGCACCATGTCCGACTACGACAAGCCCAGTCGAGCCGAAGATGAGTATTTTGCCAAGCAGGAAGTCGAGCGCCGGAAGCAGTGGGCGAAAGAGCGCGCCGCGAAGATGGCCGTCGACCAGAAAGAGCAGCTCAAGCAGTCGCACTGGATGAAGTGCCCCAAGTGCGGGCACGACCTGGGCACCATCGAGCTGCACGGCGTCAAGATCGATCATTGCCCGGCCTGCGACACGACCGTTCTGGACAAGGGAGAGCTCGAGCAGCTCCTCGATCACGAGCGGGGGCTCTTCCACAAAGTGATGCACATCTTCAAGTGATGGACATCCGCCTTGGCAGGGGAGAGATCAGGGGAAAGGATGCCGTCGCCTTCCTCAGCGCCGACTACGCGCTGATCGTCCCCGACGCCGTCCTGCACCTCGACACGGCCGAGGCGTGGGGGGCCGCGATCTGGAGAATAGGGTCAGGGGCGTGGCGGTTGCATCTCGCCGGAATCGAACGGCTTACCGCCGCCGAGGCGCTGGAGGCGGGGCTGGCAGACGCGGAGGCCGATCCGATAGAGTGGACGGCCGGACGCAGCGAGATGGCGCTCGCGTCCGCCGCGATGCTGATCAGCAGCAGCGGCGGGGACGCGCTGGAGCGGGCGGAGTTCGCGCGGTTGTTTGCCGCGGGCGAGCCGCAGATCGGACTGGCCGCCTTCCTGGAGAGGCGCCGGCCGGAATGGAGAGAACGATGAGCCGCAATGAATCGGATGTGATGGTCAGCGGGCAGTTGCCGGCGGTCGGGCTGAAAGAAGACGACCGGCAGCTCAGCCTCTTCAACCCCGAGGCGCTGCGCGAGATCGGCAAGGAAGAGCAGCGCTGGCGGCGCGAGGTCCACGATCCGATCAACTCCCGCAAGGGGCCGTGGAAGAAAGACTTCACGACCGTCAGCGGGATGGAAGTCAACCCGCTGGCCACGCCGAATGACGTCGCGGGGCTGGATTTCGAGCGCGATCTGGCCTTCCCCGGCGAGTTCCCCTACACGCGCGGACTGCATCCCACCGGATATCGCGGCAAGCTCTGGACGATGCGCCAGTTCGCCGGCTTCGGCACCGCCCGGCAGTCGAACGAGCGGTACAAATACCTGCTCTCCCAGGGCCAGCACGGCCTCTCCATCGCCTTCCACCTCCCGACGCTCTACGGCTACGACTCCGACCACCACTACGCCGCGGGCGAGGTGGGCAAGTGCGGCGTCGCCGTCGACTCGCTGGCGGACATGGAGACGATCTTCGACGGCATCAACCTGGAGGACATCACCGTCTCCATGACCATCAACTCCACCTCTTCCATCCTGCTGGCCATGTACCTCGTGGTGGCGGAGAAGCAGGGGGCGGACTGGAAGAAGATCAGCGGCACGCTGCAGAACGACATCCTCAAGGAGTACATCGCCCAGAAGGAGTACATCTTCCCGCCGCGCCCCTCCATGCGGCTGATCACCGACATCTTCCGCTTCTGCGCGGAGAACGTGCCGAAGTACAACACGATCTCCATCAGCGGCTACCACATCCGCGAGGCGGGATCGACGGCGCTGCAGGAGCTGGCCTTCACTCTGCGCGACGGCATGGAGTACGTCGAGTACGGCGTCCGGGCCGGCCTGGACGTCGACGAGTTCGCGCCGCGGCTCTCCTTCTTCTTCAACTCGCACAACGACCTCTTCGAGGAAGTGGCCAAGTTCCGCGCCGCGCGGCGGGTGTGGGCCAAGGTGATGCGCGACCGTTACGGCGCCAAGGACCCCCGCTCCTGGATGCTCCGCTTCCACACCCAGACCGCGGGCTGCTCGCTGACCGCGCAACAGCCGTACAACAACATCGTCCGGGTCACGATCCAGGCGCTAGCCGCGGTCCTGGGCGGCACGAACTCCCTGCACACGAACTCCCTCGACGAGACGCTGGCGCTGCCGACCGAGCAGGCCGCGCGCATCGCCCTGCGGACGCAGCAGATCATCGCCCACGAGTCGGGCGTCATCAACACGGTCGACCCGCTCGGCGGCTCGTTCTTCGTCGAGGAGCTGACGAATCGGATGGAGCAGGGCTGCTTCGACTACTTCGAGAAGATCGACCAGTTCGGCGGGATGGTGGAGGCGATCGAGGCCGGCTTCCCGCAGCGGGAGATCTGGGACGCGTCCTACCAGTTCCAGCGCGCGGTCGACTCGGGGGAGAAGAAGGTCGTCGGCGTCAACGCCTACAAGATGGAGCAGGAAGATCCGTACGAGATCCTCTACATCGACGAGTCGGTGACGGGCGAGCAGCTCGCCGAGCTGCAGCGCGTCCGGACCACGCGGGACAACGCGAAGGTGCAGGATGCGCTGCAGGCGTTGCGCAACGGCGCGGCCGATCCGAACGCGAACACGATGCCGCTGATCATCGATGCCGTGCGCGTCTACGCCACGGTGGGGGAGATCAGCGATGCTCTGCGCGACGTCTTCGGCACCTACCAGGAGCCGGCGCTGTTCTGATTTGCTTCCTCCGGCGAACCGGCGTAGTTTTGTGCGCAACCCGTCCAAAACGCGTCGCAGCAACAACTAGGAGGAAGAATGACCGCACTGTTCCCGGTACTGCTCCTGCTCCAGGACGACCCCAATGCCGCCGCCACCCGTGCCTTGGGTGCGGGATTGGGCGTCGGCGGGTCGATCGTCGTGCTCCTCGTCGCCATCTTCTACATCTGGGTGTTCTGGAAGGTCTTCGAGAAGGCGGGCGAGCCCGGATGGGCCGCCATCATTCCCATCTACAACCTCTACGTGCTGTGCAAGATCGCCGGAAAGCCGGGCTGGTGGGTGATCCTCCTGCTGATCCCGTTCGTCGGCTTCATCGTGCTCGCGCCGGTCTCCATCGGCGTCGCCCACAGGTTCGGCAAGAGCACCGGCTTCGGCATCGGCCTGTGGCTCCTCGGATTCATTTTCTATCCAGTGCTGGCGTTCAGCGACGCCCGCGCCGGCAGCCCGATCCCCGCCATGGCCTGATCCGTCCCCGGGGCGGGCTGCGGCCCGCCCCATCCCTCCCCCGCGCACGTTTTCTGCTAAGCTCTTGAGATCGCAGTACGTGAAGGGTGTGATGGGGCTGCTCGAATTCGCTAAAAGCCGGCGTGGGGGGGAGCTGATCGGGACCGTCGTCCTGTCGGCCGGTCTCAGCCTCGCGCTCGCCCTCCTCAGCTACCACCCCAACGACTCCTCCGCCTTCTTCACCTCGACGAGCTCCGTCATCCAGAACTGGATCGGCTACTACGGCGCGACCATCGCCTGGATCTTCGTCGGCTTCTTCGGCTTCGCCAGCCTGCTCTTCCCCGCCGCGCTGCTCGTCATCGGCTGGAACCGCTTCCTCTCCCGGGAGCTGGAGTTCGTGCAGACGAAGCTGATCGGCTTCCTGATCCTGACCATCTCCCTGCCGCCGCTCTTCGACCTCGCCCTGGGCAAGGTCTGGCTGCGCGGCGCGCTGATCCCTTCCGGCGGCTACCTCGGGCAGGAGATCGACCGCGCCGCGTCCGGCAACCTCAACGCCGGCGGCGCAACGATCGTGCTCCTCACGGCCCTTCTCGTCGGCCTCCTCCTGGCCACGCGCATCAGCCTCGCCGCCGTCTTCCTCGGCCTGCACCAGCAGCTCCTGGCCCTCGGGCGGGCGATGTCGCTCCAGTGGGCGCGCTTCACCGAGCGGCGGCGCAAGGACCGGATGAAAGTCGCGCTCGTGCGCAAGCACCTGGAGAAAGTGGAGACCAACGAGTCCGCCGCGCTGCCGGTGGCGGTGGGCGGGCCGGTGGTGCGTGAGGTGCGCGGCGCCGGCAAGTTCCAGATCCGCAAGGTGACCAAGGCGGACCTGCGCAAGGCAGCCGAGGAACTGTCGAAGCAGGAGCAGACCGACCCGTTCGAGCTGTACGCGGTGCCGTCGCCGGCGCCCGCCGCGCCCCTGACCCGCCTTCGGCACCCTCTCCCCGCGCCGCGGGGAGAGGGGCGGGGTGAGCCGGAGCCCGATCCTGACTTCGAGGATCCGCTGTTCCTCGATGAAGAGCCCGCGCGGCCGAAGCCGCAGATCCCCCGTCCTGCGGCGCGCAGGCCGAAGGAGCCGGTGCGGCGCGAGACGCGCCAGGGCAACGACCAACTGCCGCCCGTCCACCTGCTCACGGCCGGTCCCAAGCAGGACCAGATCAACGACGACGTGCACAAGAAGTTCCTCGAGGTCGGGCACCTGATCGAGGACCGCTGCCGCGAGTTCTCCGTGGAAGGCGAAGTCACCGCCTACCATCCCGGCCCGGTCGTCACCACCTTCGAGTTCAAGCCGTCCGCCGGCGTGAAGTACGCAAAGGTGGTCAACCTCGGCGACGACCTCGCGCTCGCCCTCAAGGCCGAGTCGATCCGCATCGAGCGCATCAGCGGCTCGTCGACGGTGGGCATCGAGGTGCCGAACCGCAAGCGGGAGCTCATCACGCTGCGGGACATCATCGACACCGAGGCGTTCGCGCAGTCGACCTCGCCGCTGACGCTGGCGCTGGGGAAGGACATCCACGGCGACCCGATGGTCACCGACCTGGCCCGGATGCCTCACCTCCTCGTGGCCGGCGCGACCGGCGCGGGCAAGTCGGTCGGCCTCAACTCCATGATCGTCTCGCTGCTCTACAAGGCGCTGCCGAAGCAGCTCCGGATGCTGATGATCGACCCGAAGATGGTCGAGCTGAAGATCTACGAGGACATCCCGCACCTGCTCCATCCCATCGTCACCGACCCGAAGCTCGCCTCGAACGCGCTGATCTGGGCCGTGCAGGAGATGGAGAACCGCTACCGGACGCTGGCCGAGTGCGGCGTGCGCAACATCGACCAGTACAACCACCTCATCAAAGACCTCGACGGCTACCGCCGGGCGATGAAGATGCCGGAAGGGGAGCCGGTCAAGCTCCCGGACGCGATGCAGTTCATCGTCATCATCATCGACGAGTTCGCCGACCTGATGATGGTGGCCTCAAAGGACGTGGAGGACTCGATCACGCGCCTGGCGCAGAAGGCGCGCGCGGTGGGCATCCATCTCATCATCGCCACGCAGCGCCCGTCGGTGGACGTGATCACGGGCGTGATCAAGGCCAACTTCCCGTCGCGCATCTCCTACCAGGTGGCCTCGAAGATCGACTCGCGCACGATCCTCGACGCGCAGGGGGCGGAGAAGCTCCTGGGCAACGGCGACATGCTCTTCCTCCCGCCCGGTACGGCGCGCATCCGGCGTATCCACGGCGCGTATGTGGCGGAGAAAGAGATCAACGAGATCGTCGACTTCGTGAAGAAGAACCAGGGCGAGCCGAAGTTCCTGGAAGAGATCACGAAGGTGGCCGAGGAGAAGAGCGGCGCGGATGGAATCGAGTACCTGGAAGATCCGAAGTACGACGAGGCGGTGCGGGTGGTGCTGACCACCGGCCAGGCCAGCGCGTCGTACCTGCAGCGCCGCCTCAAGCTCGGCTACTCGCGTGCCGCGCGCCTGATCGAGATCATGGAGGCGAACGGCGTCGTGGGCCCGAGCCAAGGCAGCAAGCCGCGGGACATCCTGATCCGCGCGGATGACTACCCGTCGGCGAGCGGCGAGATCTAGCTGTCATCCTGAGGCGCGAAGACGCCGAAGGATCCCCCGGCACTTGCGAGGAGATCCTTCGCACTCTGCGGTGCTCAGGATGACACCGCCGTCCATTTGCGTTCCCCACCCCACCATGGCCAACTACGAAGTCCTCACTCCTCCCCACGGCGTCCCGATCAAGGCGTGGACGCGCGGCGTTTCGATGGAGCCGGAAGCGAAGCAGCAGTTGATGAACATCGCCTCGCTGCCGTTCATCTACCGCTGGATCGCGGCCATGCCGGACGTCCATCTAGGCAAGGGGGCCACGGTCGGCAGTGTCATCCCGACCAAGCAGGCCATCATCCCCGCCGCGGTCGGCGTCGACATCGGCTGCGGCATGATGGCCGTGCGCACCTCGCTCACCGCCAGCGACCTGCCGGACGACCTCCATCCGCTGCGCACGTTCATCGAGCGCGCCGTGCCGCACGGCCGCACCGACAACGGCGGCCGCAACGACCGCGGCGCGTGGCGCACCACGCCCGCGCGACAGAAAGAGGTCTGGTCGCGGCTCGAGCCGACTTATCGCGCGCTGACGGCGAAGCACCCCCGCCTGGGCAAGGGGAACGACCTCAACCACCTCGGCACGCTCGGCACCGGCAACCACTTCATCGAGATCAACCTCGACGAGGAGGACCGCGTCTGGCTGATGCTGCACAGCGGGTCGCGCGGCGTCGGCAACCGCATCGGCCAGTTCTTCATCGAGCTGGCCAAGCAGGACATGCGCAAACACTTCATCAACCTCCCGGACCAGGACCTGGCTTACCTCCCGGAGGGGACGGAGCACTTCGACGACTATGTCGAGGCCGTGCACTGGGCCCAGTCGTACGCGATGGCGAACCGCGAGCTGATGATGGAAGCCATCCTCGGCGCGCTGCGCGGCTCGGAGCTGCTGCCGCCCTTCGCCGCCGACGCGGAAGTCGTGAACTGCCACCACAACTACGTGGCCATCGAGGAGCACTACGGGCAGCAGGTGTTCGTCACGCGCAAGGGGGCGGTGCGCGCGGGCAAGGGCGACCTGGGCATCATCCCCGGCAGCATGGGGGCGAAGTCGTTCATCGTGCGCGGCAAGGGGAACCCGGAGAGCTTTGAGAGCTGCAGCCACGGCGCGGGGCGGGCGATGTCGCGCGGCGAGGCGAAGCGCCGCTTCACCGTCGAGGACCACGTCCGCGCCACGGAGGGGATCGAGTGCCGCAAGGACAAGGACGTGCTGGACGAGACGCCCGCCGCCTACAAGCCGATCGAAGCGGTGATGCAGGCCCAGAGCGACCTGGTGGACGTGGTGCACACCCTGCGGCAGATCGTGGTGGTGAAGGGCTGAGGTGATCTCGATCGACGGCAGCCAAGGGGAGGGCGGCGGGCAGGTGCTGCGCACGTCGCTCGCCCTCTCCCTCTGTACCGGCCAGCCGTTCCGCATCGAGAACATCCGGGCCAGGCGGAAGACGCCGGGCCTGCTGCGGCAGCACCTGACGGCCGTGAACGCGGCTGCCGAGGTGGGCTCCGCGTCGGTGGAAGGCGCCGCCATCGGATCGATGGCGCTGACCTTCACGCCGGACCAGGTGCGCGGCGGCGACTACGCCTTCGCGATCGGCACCGCCGGCTCGACGACGCTCGTCCTGCAGACGATCCTCCTGCCGCTTCTGCTGTGCGACGAGCCATCCACGGTCACCATCGAAGGCGGCACGCACAACAAGGCGGCGCCGCCGTTCGACTTCATCGAGGCCGCGTTCCTCCCGCTCCTGCGGCGGATGGGCGGGCGGGTGGAGGTCGAGCTGCTGCGCGCCGGCTTCTATCCCGCGGGCGGGGGGCGCATCCGCGCGGTGATCGAGCCGTCGCACCTCACGCGGCTCGATGTGCCCGAGCGCGGCGAGCTCGTGACGCGTCGCATCCGCGCAGTCGTGGCCAACCTGCCGCTGGCCATCGCCCAGCGCGAAGTGGACACGGCCGGAGCGATCCTTGGATGGGAAGGCGAAGCGGAGACGATCGACGCGACCGGCCCCGGCAACGCCATCACCATCACGGTTGGCAGCGAGCACGTGACGGAGGTCTTCACCGCGTTCGGCGAGCGCGGCGTCCGCGCGGAGCAGGTCGCGGAAAAGGCAGCCAGCGAGGCAAAACGCTATCTCGAGAGCGACGCCGCGGTCGGCGAGCACCTCGCCGATCAGCTCCTGCTTCCGATGGCCTTGGGCGACGGCGGCTCGTTCACCACCATGCCGCTCTCCGGCCATGCGGTGACGAACATCGACGTCATCCGGTGCTTCCTCGACGTCCCTATCGAAGTGGACGGCGCGCGCCTCTCGGTCGGCCTCTGAGCCGCTATACTGCGCCGTCCGTTCGGCCATGCCCATCCCCTCCCGGTACCTGCGCGCGTTCAGTCCATCCACCATCCGCCAGCTCGAGACCATCGGCTCGAAAGTCGTCGTCCGGGCGCCGCTCTTCTTCCGCTCCGCGTACACGGCGATGGTCGTGGAGAACGAGCGGCGGACGTTCACGCCGGTGGTCGTCGTCGAGGCGGCGAAGATCGCCCGCTGGTCGTGCACCTGCAGCGAGCAGCTCCGCGACGGCGACCTCTGCCGGCACCTGGCGTTCGTCATCACCAGCGCCTCGACCACGGACGGGCGGCTGGCGAACGAGCGGTACGAGGCGAGCTTCTGGCGAGCCATCGGCTACGCGTCGTTCGTCGAGGGGCGGCAACTCGGCGTCGCCGCGGCGTCCGATCACCGCGATGAGCTCCTGCGCAAGTACACGCTGACCGCCCAGGAGCAGGAGCTGATGAAGCGCGGCGTCGGCTCGTCACGTCTGCAGTGGGAGTCGTCGCCCTGGTTCCGCTGGAGCCGCGCGCACTTTCTGAAACATGGCGACGCGCCCGGCGCGCGGCTGCAGATCGGCGAGAACGTGCAGTTGCTCATCGATGACGAGCGCATCGACGTCCCCCGCAACGCGGTCGAGTCGCTCGTCGATGCCGGCATCGCCGCGGCCAGCGGCTACTCCGTCGTTCCCGAGCTGCTCACGCCGTCGCTGCGCGTCTCGTTCGACGGGCGCCTCGTCTTCACGCCGGTGCTCGACGCTCGCGACCGCGATGCCTTGCCGCGCTTCGGCCGCTTCTTCCTCGACGGCACCACCTTCACCACCGCGCGCAACGCGCCGCCGATGTTCGCCGATCCGGTCGCTGCCGGCCAGACCGCGCTCTTCGAGGCCCGCCCGGTGACCGGGCTGCCCCTCGACCGGACGACCATCATCTCAGGCGAGGATGTGCTGCCGTTCGTGCGCAAACACCGCCATGAACTGGCAAACCTCGGCATCGAGGCGAGGACCGAAGCCGAGGAGGTCACGTTCGACTTCCGCCCGGCGCAGAACGAGTTGCTCGACGTGGCCATCACCTTCGATGACATCACGGCGGCCGAGATCGCCGAAGCGCGGAAGAAGAAAGAGCGGGTGCTGGTGAAGGGCGACCTCTGGCTCGATCCGATGGACGCGCAGTTCGCCTGGCTGGACGGCACCCGCTTCTTCGGCGAGGGCCGGCTCTTCCTCACCAGGCTCGAATACCTCCGCGTGCGCGGCTCCGTCCGTGGACGCGCCGTCTTTCGCGGGGACGCGGCGAGCGAAGAGGCGTTCAAGGTCTTCGACGCCCTCCACGACGCCTCCGCCGCCCCCCTCCCGGCCGACCTGGGCATGGACCTGTACGGCTACCAGCAGACCGGCTATCAGTGGCTCTGGCTTCTCCAGCAGAACGACTTCGGCGGCCTGCTCTGCGACGACATGGGCCTGGGCAAGACCCACCAGGCCATGGCCCTCATCCGGGCCCTGACCCGTGTCGCGCAGCCGTCGATACTCATCGTCTGCCCGACCTCCGTGCTCGATCACTGGCGGGAGAAGCTCGCCCGGTATGTGCCCGAGGTGCGGTTCGACGTCCATCACGGCGCGGGTCGCGAGGTGCGCGACGACGCGCGGGCCATCCTCACCAGCTACGGCGTGGTGCGCAGCGACTTCGCCCGGCTCCGCACGCGGCGCTTCGATCTCATCGTGCTCGACGAGATGCAGATCATCAAGAATCCGTCGACGGCGACTCATCAGGCGTTGCGGGCCATCGAGGGGCGCATCGTCATCGGTCTGACCGGCACGCCCGTCGAGAACCACGAGCGGGAGCTGAAGGCGCTGCTCGACTTCGTCGTGCCGGGCTACCTGCCGCGCGATGTCAGCGACCGGGCCATGCTCCAGCGGCTCGTCCGCCCGTTCGTCCTGCGCCGGACGAAGGCCCAGGTGCTGACGGAGCTGCCGCCGAAGATCGTCGACAGGCGGACGTGCGAGCTGAGCGCGCATCAGAAGGCGCTCTACCGGCAGGTCATCGAGTCGCGGGGCAAGCCGCTGCGGGCGCAGCTCCGGGCCGGCGCGCGCATCCCGTACATCCACGTCTTCGCCGCGCTCAATTACCTCAAGCAGATCTGCAATCATCCGGCGTCGGTCGGCGGCGGGCTGGCCATGCCGGACGGCGACTCGGGCAAGTGGGACGTCTTCACCGGTCTCGTCGAGGAGTGCCTGACCAGCGGCCTGAAGGTGGTCGTCTTCAGCCAGTACCTGCCGATGCTGGAGCTGATCGAAAAGCATCTGGCGGACCGCCGCATCGGCTTCGCCTCGATCAAAGGCGCGACGCGCGACCGCGGCGCCGAGACGCGCCGCTTCCGCGACGATGATGACTGCCGCGTCTTCACCGCCAGCCTCCGCGCCGCCGGCCTGGGCATCGACCTGACCAGCGCCTCGGTGGTCATCCACTACGACCGCTGGTGGAACCAGGCCCGCGAGGACCAGGCCACCGACCGCGTCCACCGCCTCGGCCAGAACAAAGGCGTGC
>DATEOX010000347.1:0-4898 GCA_035273585.1 Thermoanaerobaculia bacterium | reverse complement strand
GGAGCCGACCTGGTCGATGGTCGACATCCGCTTCGTGGAGAAGTTCCCGCGGTTCGTGCCGCTCGACACGCTGAAGGAGACGACCGGCCTCGAAGAGATGGTCGTGACGCGCAAGGGCTCGCGGCTCTCCGTGCAGCCGGTGACGAAGAAAGAGTTCGACATCGTGGTCAGGCTCGGGCGCAAACGTGGCTGACTTCGAGCTCCACCGCGGCGACATCACGAAGCTCAAGGTCGACGCGATCGTGAACGCCGCGAACTCCTCGCTGCAGGGCGGGGGAGGGGTGGACGGCGCGATCCACCGCGCGGCCGGACCGGAGCTGGTGATGGAGAGCCGCGCGTTGGCGCCGTGCCCGACCGGCGAGGCGCGCATCACGCGCGGCTACCGGCTGCCGGCGCGCTGGGTGATCCACACCGTCGGTCCGGTCTGGCGCGGCGGCGATGCGGATGAAGACGCGCTCCTCGCCTCCTGCTACCGCAACAGCCTGCGCCTGGCCGCCGGGCACGACGTCCGCTCCATCGCCTTCCCGGCCATCAGTTGCGGCATCTACAGCTTCCCCGTCGACCGCGCCACGGAGATCGCCGTGCGCGAGACGCGCGCACACGTGGGGAACATCGAGCGCGTGATCTTCGTCGCGTTCGGCGATGACGTCGCGTCGGCATACGAACGGGAGTTGAGCAAGCTGTAGGGTGTCATCCTGTGCCGCGAAGACGGCGAAGGATCCGTATCGATCTTGCGTTGCGCCTGAAGGTACGGATCCTTCGCCGGCTTCGCGGCTCAGGATGACACTGGCGCGCTGTTTGCGGCGATCGGACCCGAGATGACTGTCACACCGAGCTGTCCCGCATTCGTGGTGCATGACGACGACGCGTTCCGCAAGTCGCTCATCGCCACGCTCGATCAGAAGCACTTCACCGTCACCTTCGCCCCCGACGGCGAAGAGGCCGTCAAGCTCCTCGGCGAGCGCAGCTTCCGCGTCGTCCTGGTCAGCCTCGACCTCTCCAGCCGCAAGGGGATGAAGGTGCTGGAGTACCTGCAGAAGCACCGCGCCGCGCAATGCGGCGTGATCATCCTCGGCGAGCCGCATCCCGACGTCCGTTCGTACGCGCAGTGGGCCGACGAGACGCTGCTCAAGCCGGTCGATGCGGATTACGTCGCCGACCGGGCCCGCACCTACTGCGACTGCTGAGTGGTTTCGTTCGCGGCCGCTCGCGCGTCTCACGATGCATGAAGCGCATCGCCGTCCTGCTGCTGCTCGTCGCCGTCGCCGCCTGCAAGAAAGAAAAGTCGGGGGTCACCGACACAGCGCCGCCCCCGCCCCCGCCGTCACCCGCCGCCTATCAGGTGCGCGCGCCGGCGCCGCCGACGGCCGATGCACAAGCGGTGACGTCATCCGATGAGGAGGGGTCGCCGGCCGGCGTCGCCGTGGGGTTGCCGAAGGCCGCTCCGACGCCCACCATCCCCGCCGCGCCGCAGTTGCCGCGGATGATGATCCGCACGGCGACCATCACCATGATCGTCGGCGACACGTCGGCGGTCATCGACCGCATCACCAGCGCCATCGAAGGCAACGGCGGCTACGTCAACGACTCGAAGATCTGGCGCGAGGGTGAGCAGTTGCGCGCGACGCTTTCGTTGCGCGTGCCGGCGGCGCGCCTCACGCCGGCGCTGGCGGCCATCCGCCGCCTCGCGGTCCGCGTGCAGAGCGAGAACGTCTCCAGCACCGAGGTCACGCAGGAGTACGTCGACCTCGCCTCGCGTCTGCGCAACCTCGAGGCGACGGAGACCGAGCTGCGCGAGCTGCTCAAGTCCGTGCGGGAGAAGACGCGCCGCGCCTCGGACGTGCTGGAGGTCTACCAGGAGCTGGTCGAAATCCGCGACCAGATCGAGCAGACGAAAGGCCGCATGCAGTACCTCGGGCAGATGAGCGCGTTCTCGACCATCAACCTCGAGCTCGTGCCGGATGCCATCGCCAAGCCGGTCGTCGAGCCGGGCTGGCAGCCGGTCGTGGTGATGAAGGACGCCGGCCGCTCGCTGGTCAACGCCCTGAAGTTCCTGGCCACGGCCATCATCTGGATCGTGATCTACATCGTGCCGGTGGTGTTCATCTTCTGCCTCTTCGCCTGGGTCGCCTGGAAGCTGCTCCGGCGTAGGATGAGCGGATGGAAAACCAGCGCGCCGCAGAGCTGACCGACTACATCGACCGCGTGCGCCAGCGGACGCTCCGCGTGGCGGCGGTGATCCCGCCGGAGCGGATGGAGTGGACGTACCGCGAAGGGAAGTTCACGCTCGGCGACCTGCTCCGCCACCTGGCGTCGATCGAGCGCTGGATGTTCGCCGAGAATGCGCTGCGCCGCTCCAGCCGCTATCCCGGCCATGGCCGGGAGCTCGCCGACGGCCGCGAGGCCATCCTCGAGTTCATGACCCGGATGCACGAGGAGTCGATGGCCATCTTCCGCTCCCTCACCGACGCCGACCTCGATGCAAAGACGATGACGCCCGGCGGCGCCGAGCTGCGCATCGGCAAGTGGCTGCGCTCGATGGTCGAGCACGAGATCCACCATCGCGGCCAGATCTATCTCTATCTCTCGATGCTGGAGATCGAGACGCCGCCGCTGTACGGGCTGACGGAGGAAGAGGTGAAGCGGCGGAGCGCGACGCCCGCCCCGCCGCCCGCCTAAATCGGCCGGATCACCTGGTTCACGACCGCCACCACCTTCAGCCCGCGCGTGCTGCGGCCGACGGCGACCTCGCCGAGGCCCGCGGAGACGAGCGCCTTGCGGCCGTTCTTCTGCCACCAGCGGCCGATGTACGTCGCCTTGCCGAGGCGGCCGATGGCCAACTCGCCGGTGGCGGCGCGGCCTTTCGGCCGGAGCTGCACGATGAGCAGGTCGCCGTCGCCGATGCCCTCGTCGCGGAGGTCATCGCCGCGGACGCGGAAGAGGATCTCTCCCTTCTCGATGAGCGAGGCGGGGACGATGACGCTCTCCGTCACCGACTCGTCGACCGGGCGGCCCTGGCTGAAGACGCCCGCGGTGCGCACCTCCATCCAGTCCGCGCCGTTTTCGTGCACTTGAGCGAGCTGCGCCGGGAGGGCGACGCTGCGCGCGGGCATGCGCGGGAACTGGGCCACGATCGAGGTGCCGTCGGGGGCGGTGGAGGGGGGAGAGGCGGCCTCGCCGCCGAGGATGCCGTCGGCGCGGGAGAGCATCGACTCCACGCGCGTGTTGTTGACCCGCGCGTCGCGGATGGCATCGGCGAGCAGGTGCAGGTTGACGGGCGGCTTCTCGTCGGCGGCGCGGAGCATGAGGCCGCCGAGGTTGATCTCCACCAGGTCGAGGACGGAGGCGACTTTGCGGAGAACGAGGACGGAGACGTTCGCCCCCTTCTCCAGAGCGGCGAGGTGACGGCGGCTGACGCCGGCCATGCGGGCCAGACGGGCCTGGGTCAGCCCCTTTCGGATGCGAGCTTCACGTACTGTATCGCCGAGCATAGAAGTAACTTAAAGGTTACTAATCTCCAGGTATCTAAGCAACTCACACAATTGCAAAGTGGTCATGGGTCAGAGAGATGCGCGAGTGCGGATGCTCAGCGCATTGCCTTGCCGTATGCGCCGTCGGCGCGCGGGCGGACGGCCGGAGCTGCGTCTCCGGCCGGCACTGCCCGGCGCGCCGTGCGCGGGAGTGGATTGGCGCTTCTCTGCGGGAACGACCACGTCATGCTCGACACTCTTGCACAAGGAGTGATCGCACAGGGGAAAACTACCCCCTGTGGAGCGGGGGCGGCGGGTGCACCGTTTCCGCAGCCCGCCCGGTGAGCATGTTTCTCCAATGGGCAGAGGCATTTGCATGGGAATTATGTTGCGCGCAATGGGCGTCCGGAAGCCATTGCCACTGGATGGATTGACACTTATCCTGCCTTCGGCTACGATGCAGAATATTGCACATGCCGACACGTCTTGAAACCTGGTTGAAGAGCAGAGGCATCAAGCCGGCGCACCTCGCGCGGGAGTCGGGCTACAGCCGCCAGCATCTGTTGCGGATTCGGATGGGGCGGATGGAGCCGACGCGTCGCTGCATTGCGGCGATCGTCGCGGCCACCCGACGGCTCTCGCGCGAGCCGGTCCGTGCGACCGACCTGTTCGACCTCGAAGGGGAGGAACCGCGCTAACCCTCGTCTCAGATCCTGCCGCCGAAGACCGGCTCATCCGTTCCGGCCGCGCGATTCCTGCGAACGTCGCGCGCCCGACCCCGACGGCAGTGTCTGCAGAAAGGTGCGCGTTCATGGCCCGGAGCCCTGGCTCCATCCTAAACCTTTATGAAGAATACCGCCGAGGCGCCGCCCTTCACAATCGGCCGCGTGGCGGTGGTCGAACAGGACCGTTCGGCTGCGGAGATGCTGCACACTTTCTTGCGCCTGATGGACATCGAGTCGGTGGTCATCCCTCCCGCCGAAGGGGCCCCGGAGGTCATGGCCGCAACCATCTGTAGAGAGCGCGTCGATGCCGTGCTGCTCGATTTCGACCTGCCGGATCTACGCGCGTTAGAGATCGCGTCGCGGATACGAGTCATGCGGCCCGCACTTCCCATCATCCTCACCACCCGGAATCCCGACGCCGCCCTCCCGCCCATCGAGGCCGTGGCCCTCACCCGCAAGCCGTCCGAGCGATTCGAGGAGCTCCTGCGCCTGATGGAGGTGCTGCTCGAACAGATGTAAGCGGGGAGACGTGGGCGGAAGCAGCCCCTCATCCGCCCTTCGGGCACCTTCTCCCCGCCGCGCGGGGAGAAGGCCCTTACGCCGCCGGACTGGCACAATTCGTTCACGTGCCAGCAGTACCGTTTACGGGCGCCGCAGCACGCAGCGACCGGCGGCCGAATGCCATCGATTAGAGGAGGAGACC
>DATEOX010000346.1:0-3024 GCA_035273585.1 Thermoanaerobaculia bacterium | reverse complement strand
CGCCGCCACCCCCAGCGCCCCCGCCCCCTCGGTGATGACACGCGCCTTCTCGGCCACGACGCGCATCGCCGCGCGCACCTCGTCCAGGCTGACCACGATCGAGCCGTCCACCACGCCCTGCATCCGCTCCCACATCCGGGGAAAGATGCTCTTGCCGCCCGCGCCGTCGACGAACGAGGCCTGCCAGCCGTCGAACTCCTGCGGCGAGCCGGCGTCGAACGAGCGAGCGCCGGGGGCGGCGGTCTCCGGCTCCGCGCCGAGGATCCGGACGTGCGGCGCGACGGCGCGGACGGCGCTGCCGACGCCGGAGATGAGGCCTCCGCCGCCGATCGCGGTGACGACGGTCTTCACGCTCGGCAGATCCTCGACGATCTCCAGCCCCAGGGTGGCATTGCCGGCGATGAAGTCGGCGTCGTCGAAGGGATGGATGAAGGTGCCGTCGACGCCGGGGAACTCGCGCGCCTCCATGGCCCGCCAGCAGGCATCGAACGGCGCCTTGACCAAGCGCGCGCCGAGAGCGCGCATCCGCTCGATCTTCGTGTCGGGGGCGGTCTCGATGACCACCACCGTGCACGGCACGCCCGCCTCGCGCGCGGCGTAGGCGACGCCCTGCCCGGCGTTGCCGGCGCTGATGGTCCAGACGCCCCGGCTCCGCTCCTCGGGCTGCAGGAGCGCGACGGCATTGGTGGCGCCGCGCAGCTTGAAGGCGTTGATCGGCTGCAGGTTCTCCAGCTTGAGCCAGATCTCCGGCGCGTCGCCCAGGCCGTGGCGCAGGCGGATGAGCGGCGTGCGGGTGACGACGCCGCGGATGCGCTCCCGCGCGGCGCGGATCTCGTCGAGTGTGACGGGGCGGACGGGCGGGGGGGCGGTCGGCATGGAGGGCGATTGTAGTCCCGGTACGCAAACTGCTACCGCTGTGCCTGCATGAGCGACATGGACCCGCCGTGGTCCACCACCTTTCACCTCACCGTCTCGCCGCTGGAGATCATCGTCCGCGGGTCGATCATCTATCTGGTCCTCTTCTTCGTCCTGGTGAAGTTCCGGCGTCCGGCGGGCGGCCTGGGCGTGGGCGACCTGCTCCTGCTCGTGCTCATCGCCGACGCGGCGCAGAACGCGATGTCCGCCGACTACAAGTCGGTGCCCGACGGCCTGATCCTCATCGGCACGCTCCTCTTCTGGAACCTCTTCATCGACTGGCTGGCCGTGCGCTGGAAGTGGCTCGACGCGAAGCTGCATCCGAAGCCGCTGCCGCTCGCCCGTGACGGCGAGATGATCGAAGAGAACATGCGCCGCCGCTGGGTCACACCGGCCGAGCTGGAGGGCCGCATCCGCGAGCATGGGATGGAGGAGGTGGGGGACGTGAAGGTCGCGTACATGGAAGGCGACGGCAAGATCAGCATCATCGGCTTCGACCCCTCCGACGGTGAGAACGGTGACGAGGACGACGATCGGCCGGGCGCGTAACGTCCGGCACGCCTCCTGCTCCCTCCCCGGGGCATGACGACAGCAAGCGAAACACAGCACAACGTCTCGAATCCGGAGCGCTGGCTCTCGGTCGTGGCCGGCAGCGCGGTGGCCGCGTACGGCCTCACCCGCCGCTCGATCAGCGGCCTCGTCCTGGCGGGCCTCGGCGGCGCGCTGATGTGGCGCGGCGCGAGCGGCCACTGCGCGTTGTACGAGGCCCTCGGCATCTCCACCAGCGGCGAGACGGACGACGGCCGGCAGGTGAGCGTCCCGTACGGCCGCGGCATCCGCGTGGAGAAGAGCATCACCATCAACGCCTCCCCCGAACAGCTCTACATCTTCTGGCACGACCTCACCAACCTGCCGCGCTTCATGGACCACCTCGAGTCGGTCGAGAAGCTCGGCGGCGGCCGCACGCACTGGAAGACGAAAGGCCCGGCCGGCACGAAGGCGGAGTGGGACGCGGAGATCATCAACGACGTTCCGTTCGAGCTGATCGGCTGGCGCTCGGTGGACGGCTCGCAGGTCAACAACGCCGGCTCGGTGCACTTCACCCCCGCCCCCGGCGGCCGGGGCACGACGGTGCGGGTCCTGCTCCGCTACGACCCGCCCGCCGGCGTCTTCGGCGCGGCGATCGCGCGCGTGTTCGGGGAAGACCCGGAGATGCAGATCCAGGAAGACCTCCGCCGCCTCAAGCAGATCCTGGAGACCGGCGAGACGCCGACCATCGAGGGCCAGCCGACCGGGAGGAAGGGATGAAGGCGGTCTGCTGGTGGGGCAAGGGACAGGTCCGCGTGGCAGACGTCCCCGATCCGAAGATCCTCAACCCGCGCGACGCCGTCGTGCGGGTGACGCTCACCGCCATCTGCGGCTCCGACCTCCATCTCTACGACGGCTACGTCCCGACGATGATGAAGGGCGACGTCCTGGGCCACGAGTTCATGGGCGAGGTGATGGAGGTGGGGACCGAGGTGAAGAACCTCCGCCCCGGCGACCGGGTCATCGTGCCGTTCCCCATCGCCTGCGGCCGCTGCTTCTTCTGCAAGGAGAAGATGTGGTCGCTCTGCGACAACACGAACCCCAACGCGTGGATGGTCGAGGCGCTGATGGGCTACTCCGGCGCCGGCATCTACGGCTACTCGCACATGTACGGCGGCTATGCCGGCGGACAGGCGGAGTACGTCCGCGTGCCGTTCGCGGACGTGAACCCGACCAAGATCGAGAACGGCATCCCAGATGAGAAGGTGCTCTTCCTCACCGACATCCTCCCCACCGGCTACATGGCCGCGGAGAACTGCGGCATCCAGCCGGGCGACACGGTCGCGGTGTGGGGCTGCGGCCCGGTCGGGCAGTTCGCCATCCTCAGCTCCTGGATGCTCGGCGCGGCGCGGGTGATCGGCATCGACCGCATCCCCGAGCGGCTGCGCCTCGCGCAGCGCGACGGGCGGACGGAGATCCTCAACTACGCGGAGGTGGGCGACGTCTTCGAGGCGGTCAAAGAGATGACCGGCGGCCGCGGCCCCGACCGCTGCATCGATGCCGTCGGCATGGAAGGCCACG
>DATEOX010000345.1:0-9827 GCA_035273585.1 Thermoanaerobaculia bacterium | reverse complement strand
CCGCCCCGAGACGCTTTTCCGCAGAAAACGTCCACCGCCTGTTTTTCGCCCATTTTCCTATGCTTGCGTCTGCTATTTGCCTCCGGAACCGCTGCGAAAACGCTGCGGAAAAATAAGAGCGAATGTGTACGCGAAATGTTGATGAAATCCGTGTGCAAAACATGCGGAAAACACGTGGGAAATCTGCGGATAGTAGAAGAACAGGACTGTGCAAAACACTGCGGATATCCTGTTCATCCGTGGCGGATAAGCGGCGGAAGAGTCCTTCGAAAGCGTGTGCATCGCCTGTGGGCTAAATCGCTGCAACCGCGAATACTTACGCATGATCTAGTGTTAGTTCTTGCGGCCACCACAAGATGTTGTGGTGCTCGCCCTTGACATCGCCTATACGCGAGCGTAGCGTACGTCGAAACAAACATTGGCGACTGTGAGGGAGGATCGATGAAGGATTTGAAGGATCAATCCCGGCTTGCTGCGCGGTCCCCGCTACGCTCCGTATCCCTGCAGATCCGCGAGTATCAGGTGACCGTGAAAGTGAAGACGCCGGTCCCGCAGATCAGGGCATCGCAGCCTCGTTCGTTGTATCGCTAAGGTGTTTGTCGGTTAGGTATGAAGCTCTCCGTTCAGTTCCTAGTTCTTGGTTCTCAGTTCTCAGGGAGCACGTTGGCCGTCGCCTCCCTGAGAACTAGGAGCTAGGAACTGCGAACTGACGGGAGGGCGCGAGGGGGAGGTAGGGGACGGAAGCTCGGGGATGAGGGACATCGGGACACACGGCGCGCGCTGAGCAAGATTCCGCAGCCCGCCGCCGCCTGACTCCTTCGACGTCGCGAACTTTCCTCCTCTATTTTTTTCTCCGACGGGAAGGAGAAGGTAAATGACGTCCATGGATGTAACGACCCAGCCGCTGCGTGCCCGCAACTCCTCGAAAGGCCCCAAGGCCGGTAAGAAAGACACCCGCTCCGGCGGCATCGATGTGGAGCGCTACTACACCACGCCCGGTGTCGACGTGTACGACACCTGCGAGTGGGAGACCCGCGGCGCGATCATCACCAACGAGCGCGGCGACGTCGTCTTCGAGCAGAAGGAAGTGGAGATGCCGAAGTTCTGGTCGCAGATGGCCACGAACGTCGTCGTCTCCAAGTACTTCCGCGGCCACATCGGCACGACCGACCGCGAGACCTCCGTCCGCCAGCTCATCGGCCGCGTCGTCCGCACCATCGCCGGCTGGGGCCGCGAGGGTGGCTACTTCGCCACCGAGGAGGCGGGGGATGCGTTCCGCGACGAGCTGACGCACATCCTCCTTTACCAGATGGCCTCCTTCAACTCGCCGGTCTGGTTCAACGTCGGCATCGAGCCGCGTCCGCAGTGCTCGGCGTGCTTCATCAACTCCGTCAACGACACCATGGACTCCATCCTCGGGCTGGCCAAGACCGAGGGGATGCTCTTCAAGTACGGAAGCGGAACGGGATCCAACCTCTCCAGCATCCGCTCCTCGCGCGAGCTCCTGGCCGGCGGCGGCACCGCGTCCGGCCCTGTCTCCTTCATGCGCGGCTACGACTCCTTCGCCGGCGTGATCAAGTCCGGCGGCAAGACCCGCCGCGCGGCGAAGATGGTCATCCTCAACGCCGACCATCCGGACATCGTCGACTTCATCGAGTCGAAGGAGAAGGAAGAGCGCAAGGCCTGGGCCCTGATCGAGGCCGGCTACGACGGCGCCTTCAACGCCCCCGGCGGCGCGTACGACTCCGTGCAGTTCCAGAACGCGAACCACTCCGTCCGCGTCACCGACGACTTCATGCGCGCGTACGAGAAGGACGCCGACTGGCACACCCACGCGGTGACCGATCCGAAGCGGGTGATGGACACCTACAAGGCCCGCGACCTGATGCGCCGCATGGCCGAGTCGGCCTGGGTCTGCGGCGATCCGGGCATGCAGTTCGACTCCACCGTCAACGACTGGCACCCCTGCCCGAACACGGCGCGCATCAATGCCTCCAACCCCTGCTCGGAGTACATGTTCCTCGACGACTCCGCCTGCAACCTCGCCTCGCTGAACCTGATGAAGTTCTACAGCGAGACGAACGGCTTCGACGTCGAGGCCTACCGCCACGCGCTGCGCATCGTCATCACCGCGCAGGAGATCGTGGTCGACAACGCCTCCTATCCGACGCCGGCCATCGAGAAGAACTCGCACGCCTTCCGCCCGCTCGGCATCGGCTACGCCAACCTCGGCGCGCTGCTCATGGCCCGCGGCATCCCCTACGACAGCGACGAGGGCCGCGACTACGCCGCCGCGGTGACGTCCATCCTCTCCGGCGAGTCGTACGCGCAGTCGTCGCGCATCGCGGCGAAGATCGGCACGTTCGCCGGCTACGAGGAGAACCGCGAGCCCTTCCTGCGCGTCATCGACAAGCATCGCCGCGCCGCGTACCGCATCAACAACCGCTCGCTGCCGGCCGACCTCGCCGACGCCGCCACGCGCGTCTGGGACGAGGCCTACTCCCTCGGCTACGACGAGGGCTACCGCAACGCGCAGATCTCCGTCCTCGCCCCCACCGGCACCATCGCCTTCATGATGGATTGCGACACGACCGGC
This sequence comes from Thermoanaerobaculia bacterium, assembly GCA_035273585.1. Taxonomy (GTDB): domain Bacteria; phylum Acidobacteriota; class Thermoanaerobaculia; order Gp7-AA8; family Gp7-AA8; genus JAFAVZ01. The sequence continues at coordinate 7,231 of DATEOX010000345.1, read as the reverse complement.
ATCGAGCCCGACATCGCCCTGGTGAAGTACAAAAAGCTGGTCGGCGGCGGGATGCTCAAGATCGTCAACAACACCGTCCCGACCGCGCTCAAGCGCCTCGGCTACGACCCCAAGCAGGTGCACGAGATCGTGCAGTACATCGACGAGAACGACACGATCGAGGGGGCGCCGCACCTCATCGAGCAGCACCTGCCGGTCTTCGACTGCGCCTTCAAGCCGGCCAACGGCACGCGCTCGATCCACTACCTCGGCCACCTGCGGATGATGGGCGCCGTGCAGCCGTTCATCTCCGGCGCGATCTCCAAGACCATCAACATGCCCACCTCCGCCACGGTGGAGGAGATCGAGCAGGCCTACTACGAGGCCTGGAAGCTCGGCCTCAAGGCGGTGGCCGTCTATCGCGACGGCTGCAAGCGCTCCCAGCCGCTGTCGACGTCGAGAGACAAGTCGCAGCTCGAGGCGCTGGGCGTCTCGCCCGCCGCGGTGCGCCGCAAGCTGCCCGACGAGCGCGAGTCGATCACCCACAAGTTCTCCATCGGCGGCCACGAGGGGTACATCACGGTGGGCAAGTACGAGGACGGCTCGCCCGGCGAGATCTTCATCACCATGGCCAAGGAAGGCTCGACCATCTCCGGCCTGATGGACAGCTTCGCCACGATGACCTCGCTCGCCCTGCAGCACGGCGTCCCGCTGCAGCTCCTGGTGGACAAGTTCACCCACACCCGCTTCGAGCCGTCGGGCTTCACCCGGAACCCCGAGATCCCGATGGCCAAGTCGATCTGCGACTACATCTTCAAGTGGCTGGCCACGAAGTTCCTCGACCGCGACCACCAGGCCGCCGCCGGCGTCATCCTCCGCGACTCCGACCCCGTCGCGCTGACCTCCCCCGCCCCCAAGCCGGTGGCGAACGTGACCACCCCCACGGCCTCCGACGTCGCCTTCATCGAGAAGATGACGATGACCACCGTCCAGCAGCCCATCGGCTTCATCGCGACCCCCAAGGACGCCGACGGCCCGAACGCCAAAGGCTCCGCGACGTTCCGCTACCAGCAGGACGCGCCGTCCTGCTCGGATTGCGGCTCGATCATGGTCCGCAACGGGGCGTGCTACAAGTGCCTCAATTGCGGCTCGACATCAGGATGCTCGTAAAACATTGAACAGCGCAAACAGGAAGGGCGGCCTATTGCGGGCCGCCCTTTTCTTTTGATCCACTTCTGCACGCAGGCCAACGTCCTTGTGTAAGCTGCACGGCGCGGTCCCGCGTGCCGAAGCCGCCGTCACGCTGGCCAAGACGTAGGCAGCTCGGCTGCCGGACCGAAGCCGGCCCGTGCCATCGCACCAGCACGATTTGAAGCGAAAGTACGGCTCTTCTTGGTATACTCTTTGTATTTACGAGGCTCGTATGAAAACGACCATCCAGAAATGGGGAAACAGCTTAGCAGTCAGAATACCGCGTCCTTTCGCGGAAGAGATCCACTTGGAAGAGAACACGACCGTTGATCTCACGATTAGGTCTGGCAAGCTCGTCATCGTGCCGGCAGAGCCAGTGATCACGCTCGAATCGCTCGTCGAACAGATCACAGACGAGAATCGGCACGACGAGGTCGACACGGGGAAGCGCGTTGGGAACGAGGCCTGGTAGGCCATACACGCCGAAACGCGGCGACGTCGTATGGCTGATGTTTGATCCTCAGGCGGGGCATGAGCAGGCGGGCCTTCGGCCAGCAGTCGTGTTGTCGCCTGAGGCTTACAACGAGCGCTCGAGCTTGATTGTTGTCGTTCCGCTCACGCGACAGATCAAGGGGTATCCCTTCGAGGTCGTACTTCCAGCAGGGCTCACAGTCAGCGGTGCCGTTCTCTCGGATCAAATCAAGAGCGTCGATTGGCGCGCCCGCGAAGCGCGGTTTATCTGCTCATTACCAGAGGCAATAGTCAACAGCATCTTGCAACGCGCAGCCGTGCTGCTATCGGCGGGCTAGCTGTTGCGTCTCAGGACGTTGTTCGGTATGCCCACTCACGGAGCAGCGTCTGAATGAAGCGCTCGGCTTTGCCGTTGGTGCGCGGCGTGTACGGGCGAGTCCGTTTGTGGTACACATTCAGCGCCTCGCAGGCCTTCGCAAATTGCCCGGACACGAACGCGGACCCATTGTCGGTCATTACACGTTCGACCGTCACGTTCTGCTGGGCGAACCAGTTCACCGCGTTCTGGTCTGCTCCGCTTCGGTTCTGTAGCAGTTTATGCCGGAAAGCAGAGCTTTCCGGCGCCGCACCGGAACTCTCGCTCAACGTCCGCACGCGGTATCATCGACTCAACGTCGGTGTTGCAGTTCTAACTTGAACCTAAGCCGCGGCGTTAATGCGTTGTATTCGCATGCTCGCTGCTACCAGAGGCTGTTAGAGTCGATTGCACGGATTCTCCAATCTGAAGCAATCGCTTTTGGGATCTGCGTGCCTTCTTATTCAGTAGCTGATCGCAGTTCGTTCGATACTGCTCCCTTTCATCTTCCACGATCAAACCCATCTCCTTGAGGGTTTCGATGTCTCGCAGAAGTGTTCGTGGTGACAGTTGCGCATATCCGCGGGCAAGATCGATCGTGAGGAAAGGGAGCCGATTCAGAGCTACCCATTCATTCAGTGGCATAGCTAAGGCCAAGTCTCGCTGACGATTGAATACTTCTCTGTGCTGCACTCGGCGAGCTTTGAAAGTGTCATACACATACTCACGCCACGCCGTTTCAAATTGAGCACGCTGAACGGTTTCAAGTGTTTTGAGCAGGCCGTCTCGGAGACCCTGGACGGCATATGAGATAAATTCCGACAAATCTTGCGTTTTGCTAGCACGTTCTAACTGACGGTAGTACTCGGGTCGGGTATCGTTATAGTGATTTGAGAGGATGTGCGACGCTATATCCGGTGTACCTGCGCGGAGCAAGAAGTAAAACTCCACCAATCGGCCGGTACGACCGTTGCCGTCGCCGAACGGGTGAATCCACTCGATGTAGACATGACTTACAATGGCTTCAATCACGGCTTCAACGAAGTTCTGGCCGCGCTTGAAGTGGAACTCATCCTCTAGCCATTCGCACAGTCGATTTACTAGGTGTGGAACATCGCGAAAATCAGGACAACGATACGTGCCGACGATTCGCTGATCCTCGCGGAATTTGCCCGGAATGGCGTCAAAATGCTCGCCGAGCTCTTTCCCGATCTCGCGGTGAAATAACCGAAGAAGATCCGGGGTGAGAAGTTCTTCCTTCCCATCGAACGCGACGGCGTCAAAGATGGAGTTAAAGGCGTCCAAAATGTTGCGTACTTCCTTTTCCTGATACTGCTTACTCGGAGGTAGCGCCGAGTTGCCCTCTTGAATGGCTTCAACCTCTTCTTCCGTAAGCGTGTTGCCTTCGATCGCGGTCGTGGCTCGAGCACCCTTCGTCAAAGAAATGCTGAGAAGCCGGGCGTGCTGCTCGGGCGTGATCGGGACGTTCGCAATAGCGACGATGATCGCGCTGCACTGCCCAAGTTCGACAAGCGTCTTTTCAGATAGCGACCAGTGGCGGCGAAACTGAATGTGTGGATACTCTCTCGTCATTGGTCTGTCCTTCCGCAAAGTTGCGCCACCCTAGCACATATCTGCACGGAGAGTGCCGCCCAACTTTGGTGACAACTTGTCACGTCTAAGCTATTCATGTCGCATAATTTGCGGCCGTCCGGCGGCTGAAGTTGTCGCGCGGTATGTCCGTAACTTTGTCACACCGTGTGACTTACGCGCGCCCCTGCGTCGGGCTAACTCCACGTTCGTATGAAGTCGCCGCTACTGTGCGGTCGTAGTCGCCGGAGGCTCATGCCATCGCCTCCTCCGCGGCCCAGTCGATGCGCGCGGTCAGTTGCATCACCGCGAAGAGGGTCGCGATCGCGCCGATGGTGATGGCCAGGCCGGTGAAGCCCTTGAAGAAGAACGCGTACGAGAAGAGGACGAGGTAGACGAACTGGGCGAGGGCGGCCTCCACGAACGCGAAGCGCGGCCCGACCACCACGCGCAGGTAGCTCACCACGAGGAAGATCGACACGGCCGAGCAGATGGCGAACGCGGCGTGGATGGAGATGTGGTCGACGAGGTAGGCCAGCAGCAGGTGGAAGGCGAAGAACGACGTGGCCAGGAAGAAGTAATGCATCGGATGCAGGGCGATGCCTCGCATGCGGGTGATGATGAACATCAGGAAGAAGAAGAACAGCAGCGAGACGGGGGCGAAGTAGCTGATGCGGCCCGCCAATGGCCCGGGCTGCAGCTTCTCCGGCAGGACCATGCCGATCTGGTAGCCGGTGACGAGGTTCGCGTACTTCCAGGTCAGGTGCCAGTCGCGCGGCGTCTGCTCCTTCAGCGTCGGCGAGAGCGTCCCCTGCGGGAAGTCGATGGCCCGGAAGTTCGTCTGCATCTCCAGCACGAAGTCGCGCACCTGCGACACGTTCTCGCCGAACGAGTAGTGCCAGTGCTGCATGCCCTGTGAGCGGTAGCCGGTCTCCACGCGCATGGCGGCGCCGGGGGCGCAGCGCACGGTCGCGAGCACCGTGCCGCCGGCGGTGTTGAGCGGCACCGGCTGGCCGTCGACGCGCAGCACGACGTCGTCGTAGATCGCGTCCGGGGCGGGGAAGGGGAACTTGAGCGAGACCTGGTCGGATGCGGTCGTGTTGCGGAAGACGTAGTCGCCGGCGAACGAAACGCGGTACGTAGGAAACCAGAGGAGTCCCTTCTGCCGCTGCTCGAGATCGAGGCTGACGCGCACCCGGCTGCGCTCGATCGGCAGCGGATCGTTCACCGGCTGCCCGACCTTCTTCTTCGTCACGACGTTGTTGACCGTCTCCTCCACTTCGGTGGTGGTGATGCGCGTCGTCCAGGCGCTCGGCGGCGCCTGCTTCTGCGGCGTCCCCCAGGTGGCGCCGACCTGGTCGGCGAGGTCCTTGCCGGCGGAGTATGTCCTGTTCTCGATCGAGCCCCCCAGCACCAGCCAGGCGACGGAAGTAGCGATGAAGATGGCGACGATGGTCATGACGTTGCGGCCCATGCGCTCTCCTTTCCTCATCAGGATGGAGAGCCGATGGGGCGAAAATGAGGCAAAGGGAAGGAAGTCTCACTCCGTCGCCGGAGTCATGCGCGGCCGGGTACAATCCTTCTTTCCCTATGTCCGAGGTCACCCAGCTCCTGCGCGAATGGAACGCCGGCCGTCCGGAGGCGCGCGACCAGTTGATGCGGCTGGTGTATGACCCGCTGCGCGACATCGCGGAGCGTCACCTGTACCGCGAGCGGGAGGGGCACACCCTGCAGCCGACGGCGCTCGTACACGAGCTGTACGTCAAGTTCGCCGACCAGCGCCGCGTCGACTGGCGGGACCGCGTGCATTTCTTCGCCGTGGCGGCGCAGGTCATGCGGCGCATCCTGGTCGATCACGCGCGGCGGAAGAAGAGCGACAAGCGCGGCGGCGACGCCGTGCCGGTGACCATCGACAAGGCGCTGGAGGTCTGCGAGGAGCGCGACTTCGACCTCGTCGCGCTCGACCTGGCCCTGGAGCGGCTGGCCGAGATCTTCCCCCAGCAGGCGCGCATCGTGGAGCTGCGTTTCTACGGCGGGCTGACCATCGATGAGACGGCCGAGGCGCTGGGCATCTCCGCGGCGACCATCAGCCGGGAGTGGACGATGGCCCGCGCCTGGCTGCGGCGGGCGATGAGCGTCCGATGAGCACCGCCGGCTTCTGGGAGGACGTGCGCGAGCTGTTCCACGCCTGCGTCGAGCTGCCGCCGCACGACCGCGCCGCGCTGCTCGACGGCGCGGACGAGACGCTGAAGGCGGAGGTCACGTCGCTGCTGGATGAGCACGACGCGGCGGGCGGCTTCCTCGACCAGTCGGTGTGGGAGCTCGCGGCGCAACAGGAGCGGGCGACCATCGGCCCGTATCGCGTGGTGCGGATGCTCGGCGAGGGCGGCATGGGCAGCGTTTTCCTCGCCGCGCGCGACGACGAGCAGTTCGAGCAGCGGGTGGCCATCAAGCTCGTTCGCGGCGGGCACGCCATGCTGCGCCGCTTCCGCCAGGAGCGGCAGATCCTCGCCGCGCTGGAGCATCCGAACATCGCCCGCCTCCTCGACGGCGGCGCGACCGCGGACGGGCTGCCGTACCTGGTGATGGAGTACGTCGAGGGGACGCCCATCGATGCCTACTGCGCGGGACTGCCGATCGCGCAGCGGCTGCGCCTCTTCCTCCAGCTCTGCGATGCCGTGCAGTACGCGCACCGCAACCTCGTCATTCACCGCGACATCAAGCCGGCGAACGTGCTGGTGACGGCGGACGGCGTGCCGAAGCTCCTCGACTTCGGCATCGCCAAGCTGACGTCATCCGTGGAGCCCCGCGCGGACGCCACCGTGACGCGGCTGATGACGCCCGACTACGCCAGCCCCGAGCAGCTCTTCGGAAAGCCGGTGACGACGGCGACGGATGTCTACTCGCTCGGCGTCCTGTTGTTCGAGCTCCTGACCGGCACGCGGCCGTTCGTCGGGAAGGCGCGCACCGGCGACAGCGAGGTGCCGCGGCCGAGCAGCGTGGCACGCGTGCGCGGACTGCGCGGCGATCTCGATCGCATCCTGCTCATGGCCCTGGAGCCAGACCCTTTGCAGCGCTACGGCTCGGTCGAAAAGTTCGCGGATGACATCCGTGCGCATCTCGATGGCCATCCGGTCTCCGCGCGCGGCGCGTCGTTCGTCTATCGCGCGACGAAGTTCGTGAGGCGGAACAAGCTGATGGCCGGCGCGGCGGCGGCGGCCGTGATCTTCGCCACGCTTTCCTTCGCCGCCATCGTGCGGGAGAAGCGCGTGGCGGAGCGGCGCTTCGAGCAGGTGCGGACGCTGGCCCGCTCGATGGTCTTCGAGATCCACGACGCCATCGCCACGATCCCCGGCTCGACGGCGGCGCGCGAGCTGCTCGTCCGCCGCGCGCTCGGCTATCTCGATGCGCTCGCGGCGGAGGCGAGTGAGAACACGCCGCTGCAGATGGAGCTGGCCGGCGCGTATCAGCGCGTCGGCGACGTCCAGGGCCTGCCGTACAACGCGAACCTCGGCGACACTCCGGGGGCGCTGATCAGCTACCGGAAGGCGCTGGCCATCGCCGAGCAGGTGCGCGCGCGGGAGCCGGAGAACGAAGCCGTGCTGCGGCTGCTGGCCGACCTGCACGACCGCGCGGGCCTGGTGC
>DATEOX010000344.1:0-2764 GCA_035273585.1 Thermoanaerobaculia bacterium | reverse complement strand
AGGTATCCTCTTCGGCGACGACGGGCGCTGGTCGGAGCCCCTCACTACGCTCCCTCGCTCTGCTCGGTCGCGGGTCTCCTCGGGCGCGCCCTTGGACGTCGCCTACGAGGACACCTCGCCTCTCCCATACAGATCTGTTCGAAGCGCGGCGCGTGCGAGATCAGAGAACGACTGAAGCCCGTGGGAGCAGCCGCGCCGACTTCGTTGCTCGGGTGGCGGGCGGAGTGCGTCACAATCTCACCGCGCGATGGGATGAGCGGGGTGCCGAGTTCATCGCGTCGCCGAGGGCTTCCGGAGCGGGAGTCGTTGCAGTTAGAAAAACTGTGCGGGAGAGGCGAGGTGTCTTCGTAGGCGGCACCCTCTTCGCGACAAGGAGACGCGCGACCGAGCAGAGCGAGGGAGCGTAGTTAGCGGCTCCGCCCGAGCGAAGAGCTGCCGCCGAAGAGGACACCTCGCCTCGACCCAGACCGAGATTTGGCCGAAGCGGAACGACTCAGACGATGCCGAGAAAGCCGGATGACGACGCAGTAAAGCCTGGGAAGATGCGGTCGAGCGCGCGGGCGCCGAGATGATCTGAGACCACTTCGGCGAACACGGAACGGAAGTCGGTGGTCAAAGCCAGATCGCGGCCCTCGTAAAGTTGCTCCGGTTCGAGGCCGGGCCACTTCCCGTGAACCTTACCGCCCTTGACATGACCGCCGATGACGAACAGCGCGCCGGCGTGGCCGTGGTCGGTGCCGCGATTGCCGTTCTCGCGCGCCATGCGGCCGAACTCGGACATCGTCATGATCAGGACATCGTCCATTCTGTCGCCGAGGTCGGTGACGAGCGCGGCGATCGACTGGGAGAAGTCGTTGAGGCGCTGAGCGAGCTGGCCGGTCGACGATCCCTGGTTGACGTGGGTGTCCCAACCGCCGACATCGGCGAAGGCGATCTCGAGTCCGACATTCGACTTGATCAGCTGCGCGATCTGCAGCAGACGCATGCCGAACTGTGATCGCGGATACTGCGCGCCGTTCTGCGGCTGATACTTCTGCGGATTCGCCGCGCGGAGCATCTTCACCGCGTCGAAAGTCTCGGCGCCGGTCGCGTGCACCAGATCCGCGGAGCCCGTTCTATACAGCGCTTCGAGACGCTCGGCGGAGCTGCCAGTCGCACGGACGCTGAACTCGTCGAGGCTGTTCATTGCCACCGTCGGACTCGGGCCTTCGAGAATGCGCGGCGTCTGCGGAGTCATGGCTACGGCGCGGAACGGAGTCTTGGCGAGCTTGCACTCGTCGCACGTTCCCTTCACGGCGAGATAGCGATTGAGCCAGCCCTCGGTGGTGCCTTTGTTGTCCGGCGTGCCCGTCTCCATGTAGTCCTGCGCGTCGAAGTGCGAGCGGGTCGTGCTGGGACTGCCGACTGCATGCACAGGCGCGAGCATCTTCCGATCGTATAGCGGCTTGAGCGGAGCAAGCGACGGATGCAGCCCGAAGAACCCATCGAGATCGATGGCTCCGCCCACTGCGTTGCGCGTCGGCTGCGGAATGGCGATTGAGGGACGCATCGCGTAGTACGCGCGCTCGCCGTGGGGCACCACAATGTTGAGAGCATCGGCGGCGCCGCGCTGGAAGAGGCAAATCAGGACCTTTCCCTTCGGCGCCTTGAGGAGCTCCATGCCGAAGGCGGTGCGTCTCAGGAAGCTCGGGCTCAGTCCCATGGTTACGAGCGCCAGCGCGCCCGACTTCACGAATGCTCTGCGTTCCATCGTTCTAGTGCCTCTGAAATTCGGGTGAGCCGAGCGCGAGTCCGACTATCTGCGGCAAGCCGCTGAGCTGCGGAATGTTTCCCAGGCCACGGCCCTGGAGAGCGGCGCGCCTGCCGCCGGCGTTCTGTTTGGGTCGAGGGCGTGCAGCGTTCTGTCCGGTTGCCTCGTCCATCGGCTCCATTGTCATTTCGGCTCCGCCGTTCGCCGCCGACACGTCGGCGTCGCCCGTGTCGGGGGCCATGTTCCTGATCCCCGTCGCGCCGGACTTTGCCAGCATCGGATGCTCGCCCGAGAGCAGGACAGCGCGCGTGTCGGGCGAGACCATCCCGTTGAGAATCGTCGCGACAACCGCGTCGACCTGCTTGTCACGTGGCGCGGAGCCGATGGAGTTGAACGCGGGCAGCGCCGCCAGACTGACTCCGGGCAAACGTCCCGCGGCCGCCGCCATCCCGAAGTTGATCCGATTGAGAATGGCGCCGGTGTTCATCCACGCCTCGCCCGTCTCGGGCCATCCATTGGGGGCCTGGTGTCCGAAGATCGGCTGGCCGAGGTAGGCGATGACCTGCGCTGTTCGCGGAGTGTTGTCTGGTGGGGCGTTCAGTGCGCGCATCGCGCTGACCACCACCTCGAATGGCGACTTCACTTTGCTGCGGAACGCGCGCTGAGAAAAGAATTCGGGCGACGTGATTATCGCGCGCACCACTTCGCGGATATCGCCATCGGTTCTGAGGTAGACCTGGGCCGCGTGATTGACCAGCGCTTTTGACGGCGAATCGCTGACGAAGCGGCGCGCCAGCTTGAAGGAGATGTACCGCGCGGTCGCCGGGCTCTTTGCCAGGATGTCCAGCACGTCTTCGGCGTCCTCCATTCCTCGGCCGGCGGGCAGCTTGTGGCCGAGCACGATCTTCTCGCCGGCGTCGTGAACCTGGGGGCGGAAGATGAATCCGCCGCCCTGTGCCGGCTGTCGGATCGTCCATCCCGTGAAGGCGCGGGCGACGTTGATGACATCCTGTT
>DATEOX010000343.1:0-4754 GCA_035273585.1 Thermoanaerobaculia bacterium | reverse complement strand
AGAAGCGCTCGCCCCGCGCCGCGGCCGTGGAAGGGACGAAGGAGGTCGGCATGGCGGTCATGGCCACCTCGCTCTCCCTCATCGCCGTCTTCCTCCCCGTGGCCTTCATGGGCGGCATCGTCGGACGGTTCATGAACTCGTTCGGCATCACCATGGCCATCGCCATCGCCGTGTCGCTGCTCGTCTCCTTCACGCTCACGCCGATGATGTCCAGCCGCTGGCTGCGCCGCGAGGACCTGCACCACGAGACCTCCACCCGCGAGCACGGCATCTACGGCGCGATCGAGGGGACGTATCTGCGCATGCTCGACTGGTCGATGCACCACCGCTGGGTGATCGTCCTGGCCATGGTCGGCGCGCTCGTCTCCATCCCGTTCCTCGGCGCGGCGGTGAACAAGAACTTCCTTCCCCAGGACGACGAGTCGCAGTTCCAGATCCAGGCCCGCGCGCCGGAAGGCTCCTCGCTGGAGACGACGCAGACGATCCTGGAGTCGATCGCGAACAAAGTGCGCCAGCAGGTGCCGGAAGTGGACACGACGGTGGTCACGATCGGCGATGACCCGCAAATCACGCAGAACCTCGGCACGGTCTACGTCAAGCTCGTGCCGGTGGAGAAGCGCGAGCGCAACCAGTTCGCCATCATGGCCGACGTCCGCCAGCACATCCTGCCCCAGTACGCGCGGCTCAACCTGCGCACGAACGTCTCGCCGGTCAACGCGTTCGGCGGCGGCGTGAACGCCGAGATCATGTACTACATCGGCGGCCCCGACCTGAAGAAGCTGGAGAACGCCTCCGGCGTGCTGCTGGCCAGGCTCAAGCAGATGCAGGCCGAGGGCGTGGTCGACCCCGACACGACGCTCATCACCGGCAAGCCGGAGCTCGGCGTGCACATCGACCGGGCCAAGGCCTCTGACCTCGGCGTGCGCGTGCAGGACATCGCCTCGACGCTGAACGTACTGGTCGGCGGCCTGAAGGTGACGGACTACTACGAGGGCGGCGAGCAGTACGAGGTCCACGTCCGCGCCGAGCACGAGTACCGCCGCGACCCGCAGGGCATCGCCACCGCGCAGGTGCCGGCCGCCTCCGGCCAGAGCGTGCAGCTCCGCGACGTGGTGACGATGGCTCCCGGCTCCGGCCCGTCCACCATCAACCGCATCTCACGCCAGAGGCAGGTGATGGTCACCGCGAACATGGCCCCCGGTCACTCCGCGCAGAAGGTGATGGACGCGCTGGTCTCGGAGACGAAGAAGCTGAACATGGGCAGCGAGTACACGTCCGGCTTCACCGGCCGCTCCCGCGAGCAGGGGCGCGGCCGGTGAAGCCGGACGTGTACTTCATGTTCGCCTTCCTGCTCTCCATCATCTTCATGTACCTCATCCTGGCCGCGCAGTTCGAGAGTTGGATCCACCCGGTGACGATCCTCCTCGCCCTGCCGCTCACGGTGCCGTTCGCGCTGTTCTCGATCCTGGTGCTGAACCAGTCGCTGAACATCTTCTCCATGCTCGGGATCCTCGTGCTGTTCGGCATCGTGAAGAAGAACGGCATCCTGCAGATCGACCACACGAACGGGCTGCGGGCGAAGGGGATGGAGCGCGCCGCGGCCATCCGCGAGGCGAACCGCGACCGACTGCGCCCCATCCTGATGACCACCCTGGCCTTCGTCGCCGGCATGATCCCGCTCGTCGCCTCCAGCGGCACGGGCGCCGCGACGAACCGCGCCATCGGCTCGGTCATCATCGGCGGCCAGACGCTCGCGTTGCTCCTGACGCTCCTCGCCACGCCGGTGGCCTACTCCCTCTTCGACGACCTGCAGGAACGCCTCCGCCGGCGCAAGCCGGCCGACGACGAGGCGGAGGTCATGCTGCACGAGGACGAGATTCCGGCGGCGATCTAATCGATCACGACGTCGCCGATCTCGGGCTGCGGATACTCCATCCGCAGCCCCTCCAGCGCCTCGGTGACGATGGAGCCGATGACGTAGTTGCGGTACCACTTCCGGTTGGCCGGCACGATGAACCACGGCGCATCTTTCGTGGACGTCTTCGCCAGCGCGTCCTCGTAGGCGCGCTGGTAGTCATCCCACAGCTTCCGCTCGGCGAGGTCGCCGTGCGCGAACTTCCAGCGCTTCTCCGGATCGTCGACGCGCGCCTGGAGCCGCTCGCGCTGCTCGTCCCGGCTGATGTGCAGGAAGAACTTGAGGACGGTCGTCCCCGCCGCCGCGAGCAGCTCCTCGAAAGCCCGAATCTGCCCGTAGCGCTCCCGCCACACCTCCTCGGGCACCAGCTCGTGCACGCGCACCACGAGCACGTCCTCGTAGTGGCTGCGGTTGAAGATGGCGATCTCCCCGTTCCCCGGCACATGCGGATGGACGCGCCAGAGGAAGTCGTGCCCGAGCTCGATCTCGGTGGGTTTCTTGAAGGAGCTGATCTGAACGCCCTGGGAGTTGAAGCCCCCCATCAGAAACCGCGTCGCGCCGTCCTTCCCCGAGGTGTCCATGCCCTGGAAGACGATGAGCACTTTGTGCTTGTGCTCCGCGAAGAGCACCTCCTGCAGCGCGTCCAGCTTCTTCTGCAGCTTCGCGTTCTCCGCGAGCGTCTCGTCCTTGTCGCCCGGCGCGTTCGTGGTCTCGTCCGGGTCGATGTCGCCGAGGTGGACGCGGTCGCCGGGCTTGATGCGGTAGCGCTTCATGGGCGGGCATTGTATGCGGGGGGCGTCGTCATGCGCCGAGAGCCTTCAACAGTGCGGCGGTCGTGAACAGATCAGAAAACCGAGAGCCAGCGCCAGAGCAGCAAGCGCGGCGTCGACCTCGTCTTGCTGCGAAAGCAGTCGCCGCGCGGCTGGGAGTTGGTCGGCATCTTTAGGTTCGGCGTATACGGTGACGGGCAACAATTCGAGCGTCTCGATGAGCAGTTCTTCGGGCAACTCCCTGTGCATCGAGCTGCTTCGTGATTTCTTCGGCCATCGCTAGGTACAAGCCGAAGTTAGACGGTCCGGTGTCCGGGTGTATGCTCACGAGCACCGCCGGAGGAAATATGCGTCTAGTGGCTCGCGCAGCGATTCTTGCGTTTCTCACCTGTCCTCTCGCCGCTGCCCCGCTTTGCGAGCATCCATCTGTGGCGCCAGACGATCCGTACGCATACCTTGTCTCGTACATCGCTTCGTCGTTGCAGCTCCAACGCGCTTGCGAGCTCGCACTCCAGAACGGAAAGCCTCCGATGGGTGAAAATATCGGAGAGACCTTACTAGAGCTCAAGCGCGCCAAACAGGCACTCGCGTGTGCCAAGCAAGTCCTGACTCCTTACTTGCAGAGTACAAACGACCTCACGAGGGGATCAGCCGCTATTGCGATCAAAGGTATCGAAACACTGGACGATGGAGCGAGAAGGGAAATCGAACTCTACAAACACGTTCTGGACGCAACCTCACCATCACCAGCAAAGCGCAAACCGTTGTCGACTTCACAATTTGTCGATCAGATGTCGGATATCGGAGTGCAAGAAGATTCCGGCTGGGATCTCTTCGCAAAAGCTACTCAAGGCGCTTTCTACGCCGTCGTAGATCAGCAGCGGGCCAAAGCGGCACAAGCATCTGGTAGCGCCGACTGGCGCCGCCTTCTCATCTCCTCTGCTCAACGTGCCGATCTTCTCGCGTCGCTCGAAAGCAACTTCGGCGCATCGGTGAAGAACGGAGTCTCAACTCAGCCGGAGACGCAGACCTCCGTGCAAACGGCGGCGGCATTTCTTTACCAGGCGCTCTCTCAAGCCGAATGGAAGGCGCGGGACGAGTAGCTCAGGAGTCTGGCATGACCAAGGGCGTTTCACTCCAGGATATCATCGCGTCCGGCGATGAAACTCGAGTCCGCGAGAAGCTCGTCGGTCTTCTCAAGGATGTGGAAGATGGCATGGGCATGCCGATCACAATCTATAGTGTCCAACTATGCGCGATAGAGCTCGAACGACAAGCGGCCGAGAAATCGCCGCCTCGTCCAAGACCTTGGAAAAACTTACCAAGGTACTCATTTGCCTTACGGTCATTCTCGCGTTGCTCACTCTTCCGCTCACGTGGGAGGGTCTTCGCCATTTCGTCAAGTAAGAACTGCGCTGTTGGCGGCCGGCCGTCTAACTTCACGCTGAAGCTGGTGCGACCCGGCTTCGGCCCGGCAGCCTAGCTGCCTCCTTGATCGCCAGCGCGGCATCGCCACGGCGGTTGCAATTCGGCAGTCGTTGCACGCAATTTCTCGCCGGCAACTCCGCGCCGCTTCGGCTTCGGCACGCAGAAGCGGCCGCATAGCTAGCTTGAGATCCGCTGAGCCGCACCGACTTTGGCGTGAATTCAGACCGCCACGCGCACACGCTCGTAGAGCGTTCCAGGTGCGACATCGGCACCATTCGGCCAGACGATCGTACCGATTTCCGAATCCACTCTCACCTGCTTGAAAACCTCAACATTGCGGAGCGGCTCGAATACCGGACCCTTGAATGAAGGCGCAATGTCGACTTCTCCGCAGGTGCCGTCCTGAAACCGCACCCAAACCGTGTAGTTGCGAACGTAGCGCACTTCGACGACATCGTTCATCTGCTGACCTGTGGCATCGGGTGCGATTCTACTTGCCACAGCGGACCGGCGAACTGCGCACGTCGTGTGAGCGAGCGGTCGGCCGGAGAGTCCCTGAGCGGCGCTCACCCGCGTGCCGGCGAAGCCGCGCGTCGGGTGCAGCGGCCAGTTCGGCGGCGTCCCCGGCTGCACCTGACACG
>DATEOX010000342.1:0-3639 GCA_035273585.1 Thermoanaerobaculia bacterium | reverse complement strand
CCGCTGGTCGCTGCAGGGCTTCCACTTCCAGCACCTGCAGGCGCTCTGGACCGAGTCGGCGATCGATCTGTACAACGGCAACGCATCCGAGGCCTGGCGGCGGATCGAGGAGCGCTGGCCGGCGCTGCTCGAGTCGCTGCTGCTGCGCATCCAGGTCGTGCGCATCGAGTCATGGTTCCTGCACGGCCGCGTCGCGCTCGCCGCCGGCAACCGCGCCGAGGGCGCCCGCGACGCCGAGCGCCTGCGCAAGGAGGACGTCGCCTGGGCCATCCCCCTTGCGCAACTGCTGGAAGCGGGCGCCACACAGAGCCCGTCCATCCTGTCCATGGCCGCCGCCGGCTTCGACAAGGTGGAGATGCACCTCCACGCCGCCGCCACCCGCCGCCGCCTCGGCGAGCTCACCGCCGACCAGGCGATGATCGCCGCCGCGGATGGTTGGATGGAGGCGCAGCGGGTGAAGAACCCGGCGCGGCTGACGGACGTGCTCGTACCGGTGTGTTGAGCGTTCAATCCATCCGGCCGCGTTGTGCGTAATGCAATACGCACAAACGTCAGAATGGAGGAACGACCGATGAAGGAATCCTGCAAGCTCGCTCTGTTGTCCGCCGTGTTCATGGTGGGGCTGACCGCCACCGCATCCGCGGAGACTGTCGTAGTGAAGACGAAGTGCGGCGACGCGCCGAGCTCGGCCAACTGTGATGCGAGAGACCCGGTCGCGCAAGGCTGCGACGTCAATACGATCGTCGTGGACCGGGTAAAGCTCTTCGACAAGAAGAACCAGCGCGTCGGCGTCCTGCGCCTGGTCTATTCGAACAAATGCGGAACGTTCTGGGGCCGCGTGCTCAGCGATCGCGGAGACGCGTTCGACGTGTTCCTCATGAGCGTGGCGAACAACGACGCACAGGTGTACGGCGCGCACAAGAACGCGACCGGCGTATCAACGACCGGGAACTCTCCGATGCGCTTCAAGCCGATGGCCGCCACCGCCAGCGTGATCCTCCAGATCACCGGCACGAGCCAGTTCATCAGCCAGTCGACCCGCACCTGCGGCATACCGGGGAGCTCGAACGCCTGCACGCCGCCGACGGTACCGGAGTAGGACGTGCTCGTGCCGGCGTGCTTCTAGGCGCCCTTCGCCTGGATCCTGGCCATCACGATCTTCGTGTCGCACATCATGAAGAGCGTGTCGTTCTGATCGCCGCCGAAGCAGAAGTTCGCTACGCCGGGCGCCTCGATCTCGCCGAGGATGCGGCCCTGCGGGGTGAAGACCTGCACGCCAGTGGTGGAAGAGCTGTAGACGCGGCCGGCGCTGTCGCATTTGAGGCCGTCAGGGATGCCGGGGGTGATCGTGGCGAAGAGGCGGCCCGGGCCGAGATGCGAGCCATCCAACACGTCGAAGGCCTTGATGTGGTGCGGGAGTGCGGGAAAGTACGTGCCGGGCCCCTGGATGGCCGCGGAGTCGTTCACGTAGAGGATCGACTCATCGGGCGAGAAGCAGAGGCCGTTCGGCTTGTTGAACGAGTCGAGGACGACGGCGGTCATGCCGTCGCGCGGGTCGTAGCGGTAGACATAATCGCCCGACATCGGCGTGGGGCGGAAGCCCTGCAGCGCGCCGTAGCTCGGGTCCGTGAACCAGACCGTGCCGTCGCTCTTCACCACCACGTCGTTGGGCGAGTTGAACGGCAGACCGAACCAGTGATCCGTCACCGTCTCGATGGCGCCGGTGCCAAGGTCGAGGCGGGAGATCCGTGCGCGGGTGGTGCGCGTCCCCTGCTCGCAGATGAGCAGGCGCCCTTCGCGATCGAGGGTCATGCCGTTGCCCATGTTCGACTCGTCGCGGAAGACGGAGAGCGCGCGGGTGGCGACGTCGAGCCGGCCGATCACCACGCGCCGGTCGCCGAATGCCGGCACATTCGTCGTGGCGGGGACGCTCGTAAACAGCACCGCATCCCAGTCGCGGACGTACACCGGCCCTTCATGCGCGTCGGCGTCCGCGATGACCTCGTACGTCGGATCGGGGCCGATGACCTCCGCGAATTCTTCGGCGTACGAGACGAAATGTTCCGGCATGTGATGAGGACGCGAGCCGGCGCCGCGGCGTGACCTACGCCCGCGCCACGCCGTCGATCTCCACCAGCAGGTCCGCGCGGCAGATGTCGCTCTCGACGAACAGCGCCTTCGCATCGGGCAGCGCGGCGGCGAGGCGCGACGCGATGCGCGGGTAATCCTCGGCGCGGCGAACGTACGTCTTCACGAGCTGCAGCGCGGCCAGGCCGCGGGTGCCGGCCTCGCGCAGGACGGCGTCGAGGTTGATCAGCGTCTCCTCCACCTGCGCGTCGACGTCGCCCGCGTGGCGGGTCTCGTGGCCGACGACGCTGGACGTGCCGGAGACGAAGACCACGTCGTCCGTCACCGTGGCCCGGGCGAAGGACGGGCTGCGGCGGCCATACTGCGGCGGGTAGTCGTAGGCGCTCACCTGGCGCGGGTTCTCCACGTGCCGGCCCGGCTCGCGGCCGGCGACGTAGTAGACCGCGAGGCTCCCCTCGCGCATCCCGACGCCGCTCGCGGCGGGGAGCATCCGGTTCGTCCAGCCGGCGGCGTCGAAGGCGTCGTGGCGGCCGGCGCAGAAGCGGCGGTAGCGCTCCTCGTCGCCGCGGCCGGCGTTCAGGTCGCGGACGTGGTTCCAGGCGCGCAGCAGGTGTGGGAACCCGCGCGCGCGGATGGTGCGCAGGATCTCGTCGTACGCGGCGCGCGAGGCGTGCTCGACGTCATCGTCATCCGTGGTCCACGTGCCGAAGTACATCCCCTCGCCGCACCACACTTCGGCCAGCGGCCGGGGGCCGAGCTGGCGCATGCCGGTCACTTCGAGCGAGGCGAGCGGATGGCGCGCGCCGAACGTGACCACGCCGAGCAGATCGTCAGCGGGCGCGAGGGCGTCGAGGGGCACGTAATCGACGGTGAGCCGGACCATGGACGGCGCGCATTGTCTCACCTACTGCGCCTTGAAGTGGATCGTCACATTGAGGACGGCCGGCACCGGCTCATCGCCGATCTTCGACGGCGAGACCGTCCATTGCGCGAGCGCCTCGAGCGCGGCGGCGTTCAGGTCGGGGAACATCGCGGCCTTGACGATGCGCAGCGGCCGGACGCAGCCGGTCGCCGAGACGAGGACCTCCACGGTGACGACTTGCGGCGGCGCGGCGGTCTCGATGGCCTTCTTGCGCACCGCCTCCGGATAGACGGGATCGATCTGACGGACGACTGTCGGTGCCTTGACGTCGCGCCCGACGCGCGCCACGCGGCCGACGTGCAGCGCGTCGCCGACCGACGGCTCATCGAGACAGACCGAGACGCGGTTCGGCTGGACCATCAGCAGGTCGCCGGCGGTGAAGGTGCTGACGATCGTTGCCGGCTGGACGAGCGAGAGGCGGGCCAGCGTGGCCAGCGCGCCGTTGCAGGCCGGGTCGGCGGTGATGTGCGAGAGGTCGAGCTGGCGCACGCGGCCGGCGCGGTCGACGCCCGCCGCGGCGACGCCGAGCCAGCCGGTGGTGCAGAGGTTGTTGGAGAAGACCGCGTCGACGACGCCCGCCGGCAGCGGCGACGGGAGGAGGAACGAGGTGGCGGGCAATGGCGCCTTCG
>DATEOX010000341.1:0-2593 GCA_035273585.1 Thermoanaerobaculia bacterium | reverse complement strand
CGCATGACGACCTGATAGTCATGAATGTCGTATTCGCGCAGGCTGTCGATGTTGCACACCTGCACGCGGTCCCACGGGACGTCGTGAATCTGCCCCGTCGACTCGTCGATGAAGTGATGGTGCGTCTCCGTCTTCGGATCGAACACCACGCTGTCCTCGGCCAGCGCCAGTGTCCGCAGGAGCCCCTTCTCCACGAAGAGGTTGAGCGTGTTGTAGACCGTCGCCCGGGAGATGTAAGGGAAGCGCCGCTTGACCTCCCGGAACACCCGGTCGGCCGAAGGATGCTCGTCCGTATCGAGGACGTAGCGCGCAACGGCCACGCGCTGGGCGGAGGGCTGGATGCCTTTGTCCCGGAGGATGGAGTCGAGGTCGCGTTTCACTGGTTGTTTAGACTAAGTCTAAATTAGGATCTTGTCAAGAGGCGGACGTGGTCTATTTGCTGCGAAGCTCACAGCTCACAGCTCACGGCTCACAGGGGAGATACGAAGAGCCTGAGCGTCCTCTCGCGCGGCCTCTCCTGTGAGCTGTGAGCTGTGACCTGTGACCTTAAAAACGAAACGTTTCCCCTCCCAACCTCACTACCTGTCAAATCCCCGGGTTCCGTCCGTCTAAAAGGTGAAGGGGGGGTGTGTCGTGTTGTGACAAATCCAAGTTGTATCTGTGGGAACTCCTCCTCTCCTGCTAGACTGAGCGCCATCTCTCGACAATTCAGCAACTGGGTCCAAGAGTCGTCTTTTTCATAAAGTCACGTTTGGTTTCCCATCACTCCGTTCAGGCGCAGGCTATGGACGCTAAAGAACTCTTTCTTCAGAGCAGCGAAGCAATCGAGCGCATCGCGACCTATGTCTCGCGGAAGGGCCACCTCGATGCGACGGAAACGGAGGATTTCGTCTCGTACGTCAACGTCGAGCTCATCGACAACAACTACGAGGTGATCCGCAAGTTCGAGGGGCGCAGCACCTTCACCACCTACCTGAACACCGTCATCCAGCACCTCTTCTATCAGTACAGGGTGAAGATGTGGGGCAAGTGGCGGCCTTCCGCCGAGGCCAAGCGGATCGGGCACAAGGCCATCACTCTCGAGCGCCTCCTCACCCGCGACGGCTACTCGCTCGACGAGGCCGTGCAGGTCCTCACCACCGGCGCCGCCGCCGGCTTCACCGTGCCGGAGATCGAGGCCATCTACCTCCGGCTGCCCATCCGGATGCCGCGGCCGGTGCTCGTCTCCCAGGCCTCGCCGCCCGATACCGCCGCGGCCGCCGTCGACACCGACGACCGCCTGATGAGCCGCGATCGGCAGGAGGCGGGCCGCGCGGCGGCACGCGTCATCGACGCGGCCATCAAGGACTTTCCGCTGGAGGACCAGCTCCTCCTCCAGCTCCGTTTCTGGCATGCCTGGAAAGTGCCGCACATCGCCGAGCACATGCGCATCCCGCCCAAGAAAGCCTACAAGCGCATCGACAAGCTCCTGTCGGTGCTGCGCGGCAAGCTCGAGCGTGCCGGCGTCGGCCGGCACCTCATCGCCGAGGTCCTCGCCCACGGAGACCACGAAATTCATGTGGAACAACTCCATCAGCAGGAGGGAAAATCGCCTGCGTGTCCCTCAGACCGAATTGACGGGGGACGCTCGGGCGGCGCAAGCCGACTGTCGGGTTGAGGAGACCGATGGAGCACTCCGGATTTCCCTCTCACGAGACGCTGGCGGCGTTCATCGATGGCCGTCTGGACGAGCCGACGCGAAAGCGGGTCATGGAGCACATGGCCGGCTGCAGCGAATGCCGCTCGACCTTCGTGAGTCTGAGCGAGCTCCGCGGCCACTCCGTCGCCGCCTTTCCTCGGAGATACCGTCTTCGATGGGTGTCCGCTCTTGCCGCGGCGTTCCTTCTCGCCCTCTTCTTCTTCGGCGGCCCTCTGGTCTCGTATCGCAACCGGCAGCGGCAGCGCCTGCCGAAAGGCGTGGACGCGCTGATCGCCGCCACGAACGGGCAGCCCAACCGCCCCACCACCGCCCGCATCACCGGTTTCCCCTACCGCCCGGAGGCGAAGGTTCTGCGCGACGCTCCGGCGGTGGACGATGGCTCCGACTGGGGCCCGAAAGGGGAGGCAGGCAGGATTCTGGAGCGGGCCAAGGCTGATCCGACGCCGGAGAATCTGCACGCGCTCGGCATCTCCCACCTCTCCTTCGGCAACGCCGAGCTGGCCGTCGCGCAGCTCGAGGCGGCGGTGCGGAAGGAGACGGGAAAGGCGGATGTGCATGCGGCGATCGAGGCTTCCCGCGACGCGCAGCTCCTCTCCGACCTGAGCGCTGCGTACTTTGCGCTGGCGCAGAAGAGCGAGCCGCCCCATGACCGGCTGCTCTCGGCGGTCGACGCCGCGAACGAGGCGTGGGCGCTCGATCCGCGCTCGCCGGAGGTGGCCTGGAACCGCGCCGTCTGCCTCGAGGCGCTCTCGATGCGCGAGGCGGCGATCCATGCCTGGGACGACTATCTGCGGCTCGACGCGACGAGCGAATGGGCGGAGGAGGCGAGGAACCGCCGCGCGAAGCTCGCCGCGCCGACGCGGTCCGAGCTGTGGGATATGAACAAGTTCGACG
>DATEOX010000340.1:0-4591 GCA_035273585.1 Thermoanaerobaculia bacterium | reverse complement strand
CGGAGCGAAAGGAGCTCTGGACGAACGACGCCTACCGGCAGATGGTCGGCGCGCCGGGCGAGCCCGACACGTTCTTCGACGAATGGCTCTCGCGCGTCCATCCCGACGACCGGGACAAGGCGCGGATCGTCGTCCGGCGGGCGGTCGACGAGGCGCCGCCGACGTGGTGGCACGAGTACCGGCTCCGCCAGGACGACGGCAGTTGGCGGGTCGTCCTCGACCGCGGCCACAACGTGCAGTCGCCTGGCGGTGAGCGGCGGATGATCGGCGCGCTGCTGGACATCACCCCGCTGCGCGAGGCGGAGCGGCTGCGCGCGGCGGCCGAGGCGAAGTTCCGCTGGCTCGTCGAGCAGTCGGTCGTCGCCGTCTACATGTTGTCCGGCAACCGGCTGACGTACATCAACGACACCGGCGCACGGATGCTCGGCTACACGGCCGAGGAGATGACGTCGATCGACCTCTCGATGCTGGTGGTCGAGGAGGACCGGCGGGCGACGTTGTTCGGCGGCGGCCGGAACGTGGCGCGCGTGCGCCGGAAAGACGGGACGCTGATGCACGTGGCGTTCTACCAGAACGAGATCACCGTCGACGGCGAGCAGGTCGTCATCGGCACCTGCGCCGACATCACCGAGAGCGTCCGCGCGCAGCAGGCGCTGGAAGAATCGGAGCAGCGCTACCGCGAGCTCGTGGAAGAGGTGACCGACATCCTCTACACCGTCGACCGCGAGGGGCGCTTCCTCTCGCTGAGCCGCAGCTTCGAGCGGAGCACCGGCTACCCAGTCGAGGAGTGGATCGGGCGGCCGTTCGCGGAGCTCTTCACCTCCCGCTCGGCGCCCGCCGCGCTGGATCACTTCCAGCGCGCCCTCGCCGGCGATACCGGCATCGTCCGCGAGTACGACCTCGAGGCGCGCTCCGGCGCCATGGTCACGGTCGAAGTCTCGGCCCAGCCGCGCTACGTCGACGGCGTGATCGTCGGGACGATGGGCATGGCCCGCGACGTCACCGAGCACCGCACCATCGCCCGCAAGCTGGAAGAGTCGAAGCGGATGAGCAGCCTGGGGCAGGTTGCGGCCTCGCTGGCCCACGAGTTCAACAACGTGCTGATGGGCATCCAGCCGTTCGTGGAGGTCATCGGGCGCAGCGCTCCGCCGTCGCGCAACCTCAGCGACGCGCTGGCCCACATCACGCGCGCCATCGGCCGCGGCAAGCGCGCCTCGCAGGAAATCCTCCGCTTCGCCAACCCGAAGGAGCCGCAGCTCTTCGCCATCGATGTGCGCCGCTGGCTGCCGACGCTCCTCGGGCAACTGGTGGCGGCGCTGCCGTCGTCGATCGCGCTGAGCAGCTCGATGGACCCGGCCGTGCGCTACATCCTCGGCGATCGCGAGCATCTGGAGCAGGTGATCACGAACCTCGTCTTCAACGCGCGCGATGCGATCGCCGGCAGCGGCACGATCCACATCGGCCTCTCGCTCGCCGACCCGGCGAACGTGCGGGTCTCCGTCTCCGACAACGGCACGGGCATCCCGTCGCAACTGCTCGACCGGATCTTCGAGCCGCTCTTCACCACGAAGCGCAACGGCACCGGCCTCGGGCTGGCCATCGCCCGCCGGCTGATGGAAAGCCAGGGAGGCTCGCTGACGGCGGAGAACCGTCCGGACGGCGGGTCGGCGTTCCACCTGCTTCTGCCGGCGGCCACGACGCCTTCGCCCGCGACGCAGCCGCTGGCCGGCGCGACGCCGAGCGTGAAGCGCGTCCTGCTCGTGGAAGACGACCTCTCGGTCGGAACCGGCCTGAACGAGCTGCTGACGGCGGAGGGGTACGAGACGACCTGGGTGCGCGCCGCGGGCGAGGCCGCCGAGGCCGTGCGGCGGGTGCAGCCGCAGGTGGCGATCATCGACGTGAACCTGCCGGACGGCAACGGCGTCGATCTCGTGCCGCTCCTGCGCGCGGAGCAGCGCGACCTGCCCATCATCCTCTCCACGGGGCACGTGGAGCTGAACCTCTCGTACGAGAAGGAGCGCATCCTCTCGCTCATGAAGCCGTACGAGATCGGCGACCTGCTCGACGCGATCGGCAACGTGACGGCGTCAGCGTAGGGGCCCTCGCTGTCATCCTGAGCCGCGCAGACGGCGAAGGATCTCCTCGTGCTTGCCGGGAGATCCTTCACAGTCTTCGCTGTTCAGGATGACAGGCCGGCAGTTCCACCGTGAACACCGAGCCCGCGCCGGGCGTGCTTTCGGCGGTCACGTCGCCGGACATGGCGCGGGCCAGATCGCGGCTGATGGCCAGGCCGAGGCCGACGCCGCGGGAGGGGGCGGAGGGGCCGAGTTGCACGAAGGGGGAAAAGATGCGCTGGAGCTGGTCGGACGGGATGCCGATGCCGGTGTCGCGGACGCGGATGCGGACGCGTTCGCCCTCCGTCTCGCACTGCACCGCGACCTCGCCCCCGGGAGGGGTGAACTTGATGGCGTTCGTCAGGAGGTTGAGCAGGATCTGCTGCAGGCGTCGTGGATCGGCCATCACCGCCATATCAGCGTCACAGTCGTTCGTCGTGAGTTGCAGGCCGGCCTCGCTCACCTGCACGCGCACGAGGGCCTCGGCGCGCGTGACGGCATCCGCCACCGGGATGGCGCTCGTCTGCACCTCGACTTGCCCCGAGTCGAGGCGGGCGAACTCCAGGATGTCGCTGATCATCGTCATCTGCAGCTCGCAAGCCTGGCGGATCTCGCGCACCGCATCGAGCTGCTCGGCGGTGAGCGCCTCCATGGCCAGCAACTGCGCGTTGGCGTAGATCGTCGTCAGCGGCGTGCGCAGGTCGTGCGACATCATCGACAGGAACTTCGCCTTGGCCGCGTTCGACTCCTCGGCCAGCCTGCGCGCCTGCAGCAACTGGTCCTCGTATTCGTGGCGCTGGATCATGCGCAGGCAGACGCAGTCGCTGAGAAACCGGCCGTCGCGCTCGCGGCGCACGCCGTTGAGCAGCACCGGCACGTCCTCGCCGCTCTTCATCCGGAGCGCGATGTAGATCTCCTCCACGCTCTGCCGCACCTTGAGCAGGGGGAAGAGATAGGTGTGGTAGAAGATCCGGCCGCCGGGCGGCAGGATCTTGTCCACGTGCCAGCCGAGGAGCTCGACCCGCGTGTAGCCGAGCATCCCGGCCAGCGTCTCGTTTATCTCGGCGATCGTGCCGTCGTCGGCGAACGCGACGAAACCGCACGGGGCCGTGTTCATCAAGTCGGCCATTGCACTGCGTTGACGCTCAAGCCGCGGCCAGATAGGTCCTGATGGCCTCGATCGTCTCCTCCGGATGGCTGATGTGCGGGCAATGCCCGGTGGCCTTCATGAGGCGGAGCGTGCTTCGAGGGATCGCGCGGTGGAGGAAGTTCCCCACCTCGACCGGCGCGATCGCGTCCTCACTGCACTGCATGATGAGCGACGGTACGCGCACATGCGCCAGGTCGGCGCGGTTGTCGGCGAAGAACGTCGTCTGGGCGAAGCGGCGGGTGATCTTCGGGTCGGTCGAGCAGAAGCTGTCGTTCAGCTCCTGCGTCAGCTCCGGCCGGTCGTCGTTCTTCATGATGACCGGCGCGAGGAAGCTCGCCCAGCCGATGTAGTTCTTGTCCATCAGGTCGAGCAGCCCCTCGATGTCCGCCCTCTCGAAGCCGCCCACGTAGCCGTTGTCGTTGATGTAGCGCGGCGATGGGCCGACCATGATCAGCCGGCTGAAGCGCTCCGGCGCGCGGTTCGCCGCCAGCACGCCGACCATGCTGCTCACCGAGTGTCCGACGAAGATCACGTCGCGCAGGTCGAGCGCCTCGCAGACGTCGAGGACGTCCTGCGCGTAGCCGCCCAGCGTCGCGTAGCGCTCGGGGTCGTACGCGGAGAGGTCGGAGTTCCCGGAGCCGACATAATCGAAGAGGACGATGCGGTACTGCTGCTCGAACGCGGGCGTGATGAAGCGCCACATCGTCTGATCGCAGCCGAAGCCGTGGGCGAAGAGCATCGGCCGCGTGCCGCTGCCGGAAACCTTCACGTGATTGCGAGTCAGGACGTCGGTCATAGGTTCCGGGGTCATGCAATTCAGGTTCCGCAGGATGCCGCCCGCTCCCGCAGCAGCTCCCGCTCCCGCGCGTTCCGCGTGAGCCCGGCGGCGCGTTCGAACTCGGCGCGGGCCTCGTCCGCGCGGCCGAGTTTCACCAGGAGGTCGCCGCGGACGCTGGGGAGGAGGTGGTAGCCGGCGAGGGACGGCTCGTCGGCGAGCGCGTCGATGAGGGGGAGGGCGGCGGCGGGGCCGAAGGCCATGGCGTGGGCGACCGCGCGGTTCAGCTCGACCACGGGCGACGGCGCGGTCTGCGCAAGGGCGTCGTACAGAGAGGCGATGCGCGTCCAGTCGGTCTCGGATGCGGTGCGCGCGCGGCCGTGGCAGGCGGCGATGGCGGCCTGCAGCGCGTACGGTCCCATCGAGCCGCCGAGGCGTTCGGCGCGGGCGAGGGCGGCCAGGCCGCGGCGGATGAGGAGCTGGTCCCAGCGGCCGCGGTCCTGATCGAGGAGGAGGATCGGCTCGCCGCGCGGGCCCGTGCGGGCGCCGAGG
>DATEOX010000339.1:0-4702 GCA_035273585.1 Thermoanaerobaculia bacterium | reverse complement strand
GGGCCGACTTGTCGTGTGACGCCGTCGGCCTAAAAGAACCTTCGTTAGTCAGCGTCTCAAGAAGTATTTGGCCCTGTCGGCCCGACAGAGCAAGTCACGGGTATCACACGTTCGGCACGGCCGCACGGCATCAACAACAGGCGCGGCGCTGCGTATCCCGCTCTTCGCTGACCGCACGGGCTCAGGGGTGAAGATTGTGGTATTTTAAAGCAGCCGCCGTGCCGCCTTGGCATTTGCGCCTGAGGGTCGCGCGAGCTGTAATGACATTGAGTGGGCGAGCAATGATCGATCGATACTCGCGATACTTAGTCACGATTGAGGCGATTAGCGCTGCCACCGCGATCGCCATCATCGCCTGGTTCAACCTGCCGGTACACAGATCCGTCGAGATCTCTAAGGTTCAGGCAGCGCTTCTCCCGTTGCCTTGGCTACTTTTCTTCGCTTCCTTCACGCCGTTGGCCCATTCGTATTCGGCGCGGCGCCTAACCTCAAAGACCGCGCGTCGCATTCTCGCGTGCTGCAGCATGGCTTTCACAGCCGCGTGGCTGTTCATCTTCGGTGCTATCTACGGTCACTTCATTTTCTCGGCGTTCTAGCGCCACTGCAGCTCGAAGTGTCGTTGGCGTCTGGTCGCGTTGACACGTCTCGGGCATTCGTCCAACAAACCCGGATGTTCCCTGCGCCGGCCCGGTATGCAATCGGTGAGCAAAGCCGCGGGCGGTAGCCCCACAACTCGGGCGTGCGACCAAGGTTCTCCAAGCGATCACTAACGAGCGGATGGCCATCTCCTACTCGGAGAAGAGAATGCCGCCAGAAACCGCCGCCATCGGACAACATGGTTCTGTCGGCTCACCACACGCCGATCTGTCGTGTGCTTGATTGGCCGGTTGCGACGGCGGGACTTCTCTTTCCGAAGTGGTGGGCGGGCATCGACGCGTTCTACGGAAGAAACCTATGTTACTTCTGTACTTCCGGTCAAAGACTCGTGCGGCATCTCGAGCTCGCGGTTCCTGTGTACGTTCTTCTCTTGTATGTCCCTGCACTCATCAGATGGGCGGTTGAGAAAAGACGGAGCGAAGACCACCTCGCTAACCCGTAGGTCGCAATCGTTTTGTGACGCGCCGCCGCCGCCCGGGCCAATACAATGCGCTGTTCGAAAACGACCAAGGAGCCCTCATGCGCAGAGTCGCGATCATGCTCATCTTGTCGATCCTTGCCTCCACCGCAGGCGCGGCCGAAGACGTCAAGCTGGACAAGCTGACCAAAGGCCAGTCCATCGATGGCTTCCGCGTCGAGGCCGTCTACCTCAACGACTCCGACCGTCCCCTCGGTGCGCGGTTCGTCCACGAGCGCACCGGGTTCACGCTCGACCTGCTGCAGATCGAGTCCGTGCCGCAGGGGTACACCTGGGTGAACTCCTACCCAGTCTCCGATCAGGGCGAGCCGCACACCCAGGAGCATCTGCTGCTCGGTAAAGGCACGACCGGAAGATCGTTCGCCGGGCTCGACACCATGTGGCTCTCCGGCTCCAGCGCCTTCACCCAGCAGTGGCGGACGAGCTATCACTTCAACACCGCGGGCGGGCCGGACGTCTTCTTCAACCTCTTCGGCCGGCAGCTCGAGGCGATGCTCCATCCGAACTACACCGACGAAGAGATCCGCCGCGAGGTGCGCAACTTCGGCGTGACCGAGAACCCCGACCACACCCTCCGCCTGGAAGAGAAGGGCTCCGTCTACAACGAGATGGTCAGCTCCACAGGCAACCCGTTCCGCCAGCTCTTCCGCGCCGTCGACCATCTCCAGTACGGCGAGCAGCACCCGCTGGCCTACAACTCCGGCGGCGAGCCGTCCGGCATCCGGACCATGAAGCCGGAGGACATCCGCAGCTTCCACAAGTCGAACTACTACCTGGCCAACATGGGCCTCATCGCCTCCTTCCCGAAGAGCGTGGCGGTGCACACCATCCTCACCCGCGTCGACAAGATCCTGAACGACGTCCAGCCGAATGATGAGAAGCGCGCGGCGAAGAGGCAGGCCGATCTCCCCAAGCCGGCCGCCGCTCCCGCGGGGGCCATCCGCATCACCGAGTATCCGCATCGCAACGAGCAGCAGCCGAGCCCGATGGCCATCGCCTGGCCGGCGAACCGCGAGGTCGAGCCGGACGAATACCTGCTGCTCTCCCTCTTCTTCGACAACATCGCCAGCGACGCCACCTCGAACCTCTACAAGATGTTCGTCGACAGCAAGACCCGGACGATGGACATCGGCGCGAAGAGCGTCTTCAACAACCTCAGCCCCGACCAGGGGATGCCGGTCTACATCGCCATGCAGGACGTCAACCCGTCCAACTTCACCGATGAGAAGCTGGCCGCGATCCGCGCCGCGGTCACGGGCGAGATCGAGCGCATCGCCAACCTGCCGGACGGCTCGCCGGAGCTGAAGGAGTTCAACGAGCGGATCCACGGTCGGCTCATCGAGCTGCAGCGCGACCTCGCCAAGTTCGTGAACACGCCGCCCGGCTTCGGCTTCCGCAACGCCCGCTCGGCCTGGATGGATCACCTGCTCGCGCTCGAGCGCACCGGCGACTTCCGCAAGTCCGTGACCCTCAAGCCGCAGGTCGCCTTCGCCGAGAAGCAGCTCGCCTCGGGGAAGAACGTCTGGAAGGGATATCTGGCCAAGTGGAAGATCACCGGCGTGACGCCGTACGTCGCGGCGGCGCGCCCGAGCCCGCAGCTCAATCAGCGCGAAGAGGCCGAGCGTATCGCGCGCGG
Source organism: Thermoanaerobaculia bacterium (assembly GCA_035273585.1). Classification (GTDB taxonomy): domain Bacteria; phylum Acidobacteriota; class Thermoanaerobaculia; order Gp7-AA8; family Gp7-AA8; genus JAFAVZ01. The sequence continues at coordinate 1,931 of DATEOX010000339.1, read as the reverse complement.
CAACGCCGAGGCGGCGCGGCTGGCGCAGGTGTACGGGATCAGCGACCCGCAGGAGGCCATCAAGCGGTATCGCACGGAGTACGACGCCGAGTCGGCGCGCATCGAGGAAGAGGCGAAGAAGATCTCCCGTCCGGAGTTCGTCAAGTCGCCGCCGATGACGCTCGATGACCAGCTCGCGTACGCCGTCAAGACGGCCGACAACGGCATCCCGCTCGTCGCCTCCACCTTCGACAACATGACCAGCGCGCAGCTCGGCGTCGCCCTGCGCCTCGACAGCGTGCCGGCGAACCAGCTCCGCTACGTCTCGCTGCTGCCGGTGCTGCTGACGCGCGTCGGCGTCATCGAGAACGGCAAGCCGGTCTCGTACGAGGAGATGACCGACCGGCTGCGGAAGGAGATCCTCAGCCTCGAGCCGTCGTTCTCCACCAACGCGCGGACGAGCCGCGTGGAGCTCGTGGTCCGCGGAGCGGGCATCGGCACGGCCGAGGCGTCGCGGGCCGTCGACTGGATCGCGCTCGTGCTGCAGCATCCCGACTGGCGGCCGGAGAACCTGCCGCGCATCCGCGACGCGGTGGACCAGTCGCTCAGCGCGCTGCGCAACCAGATGCAGAGCGCGGAGGAGAACTGGGTGAACAACCCCGCGGTCGCGTATCGGATGCAGAGCAATCCGGTCTACCTGGCCGCCGACTCCTTCCTCACCCGCGGGCACAACGCGCTGCGCCTGCGCTGGCTGCTGAAGGAAGCGCCGGCCGCCGATCGCGACGCGCTGGCCGCCTGGCTGACCGACGTGGCGACGAAGGCCCAGGGCGCGACGCGCGCCGATCTGAAGAAACTGTCTGCGCCCGACTCGCTTTCTCCGGCGGCGAAGGCCATCGCCGCCGACGCGCTGAAGGATCTCGATCTGACGCTCATCGAGGTGCCGGACTCCAGCCTCGCCGCCGACTGGGCCCAGCTCTGCACCGAGCTGCGCGACGACCTCCTGACGCCGCCCGCGGAGGCGCTTGCCGCGCTCGATGCAGTGCGGCGGAACGTGCTGCACGCCGGGAACGCGCGGATGTACATCGTCGGGTCGACGGCCAGCCAGAAGGCGCTGGAGCCGAAGATCGCCGCGCTCGCCGCCTCCCTTTCCTCCGACGCGGTCGCCCGTCCGGCGTACTCCACCGCGCGCAACATCGACGAGCGCCTGCGCGGCCGCGACGCGACGGCCACGAGCCCGGTGCACGTCGGACTCCTCGCCCCGAACATGAAGGGGGGCGTGATCACGACCACGGTGCCGTCGGCGACATACGCCGACTCCGAAGACAAGGAGAAGCAGCTCGACTACCTCGCCTCGCGGCTGCACGCCGGGTACGGCGCGCATGGCATCTTCCTCAAGACCATCGGCGCCGGCCTCGCTTACAGCAACGGCCTGCGCGCCTCGGTCGGCGCCGGCCGGATGGGCTACTACGCGGAGCGGACGCCGGAGCTGCCGCAGACGGTCCGCTTCGTGGTCAACGAGCTGAAGAACGCGCCGCGCGACACATCCCTCGGCGACTACGCGGTGGCCCAGGTCTTCAACGAGTTCCGCTCCGCCGCGACCTACGAAAATCGCGCCGAAGGGATGGCCGCCGATCTGGCCGACAACCAGACGCCGGACCAGGTGCGCAAGTTCCGCCAGTCGATCCTCGAGCTGCGCAAGGACCCGAACCTCGGGGCGAAGCTGTTCGACCGCAAGGACGCCGTCTACGCGCGTTTCATCCCCGGCTACGACCCCGCCGTCAAGGCCTCGAGCATCCCGGGCGGCGTGTTCATGGTCATCGGCCCCGACCGGCAGCTCGACCTCTACGCGGAGTACCTCCGGACCAGCGACCCTGAGGCGAAGCTGTACAAGCTCTATCCGCGGGACTTCTGGTTGCCGTGAAAATGTAGGGCCGGCTCTCCAGCCGGCCCAT
>DATEOX010000338.1:0-10450 GCA_035273585.1 Thermoanaerobaculia bacterium | reverse complement strand
CAACTGCGCTCCTTCACCTCGGATGACGGCTCGTTCGTGCTGGAGAATGTCCCGACCGGGCCGGTGGAGATCGTGGCCCAGGCGCCCGGCTACACCAGCGGGCGGGTCTCCGGGCTCACGCTGGAGGAAGGGAAGTCGCTGAATGACGTGGAGGTCGGGCTCGACACCGGCGTGCGCGTCACGGGTAGGGTGACGGGGCCGGACGGCACGCCGCTGAGCGGGGCCACGGTGCGGCAGGACCCGTTCGCGGGGGGCGGCCGGCGGCCGATGCGCATCGGCGGCCCCGACTCGCAGACGGTGACGGACGCGAACGGCGAGTACACCATCGACGCGGTGGAGCCGGGGGAGAAGACGTTCGAGTTCTCGCACAGCGGCCTCCTCAACGAGCAGCGCACCGTGACCCTCTCCGGCCGCGAGTCGCGCATCGACGTGCAGCCCTCCTCCGGCACGCGCCTGACCGGGATGGTCGTGACGGAGGGCGGCGTGCCGGTGTCCGAAGCGAGCGTGCGGGCGATGTCCGCCGCGAGCGGCAGCTTCGGCGGACGCTCGACGCAGACCGACGCCGGCGGCGGCTTCCAGTTCGAAGGGCTCGCGCCCGGCCACTACACCTTCTCCGCGTCGAAGAGCGGCTACGCGGACGGGACGGCGCGCGACGTCGACATCTCCGCCGGCGCGCCGGTGCGCATCACGCTCAAGACCGGCGGCACGATCTACGGCCACGTCAGCGGCCTCACCGACGCGGAGCTGGCGCACGCCTCGGTCGATGCGCGCGGCTCGGGCGGCTCGGCCAGCGCGCCGGTCGACGCGGCCGGCAACTACCGCATCGAAGGGGCGCCGACCGGCACGGTCCGGGTGACGGCCGAGGTGTCGCAGGGATTTGCCCAGAACCGGACCTCGCCGCTCAAGTCGGTGCAGCTCGAGCCGGGCGGCACCGCGCAGGTGGACCTCGGCTTCCTGAATCAGACGACCATCCGCGGCCGGGTCACGGCCAACGGGCGGCCGCTGTCGAATGCCATCGTCTCCTTCAATCCGCGCAGCGCGAAGTCGCAGACGAACGCGAACGCGACGACCGACGACGCCGGCAACTACTCCGTGACCGGCCTGCAGGACGCGCCGTACAACGTGTCGGTGGTCGACTTGCAGCGGCTCAATCCGTACTCGACGACGTACGAGGTGAACGGCTCCGGCACCTTCGACATCGACATCCGCACCGCCGCCGTGCGCGGACGGGTGGTCGACGCCGGCACCGGCGAAGCCATCGCCGACGCGCGCATCCAGGCGCGCAAGAGCGGCTCGGACATGCCGTTCGCGGTGCGCATGGCCACGACGAACGGCAACGGCGACTTCACGCTGGAGGGCATCTCGTCCGGCAACTACACGCTGAGCGCGGACAAGGAAGGCTACGGCAACGAGGTGCGCGACGTGATCGTCTCGGAGAGCGGCCTCAATGACGTCGAGCTGAAGCTCGCCCCGAACAGCGGCGTGACTCTCAAAGTCGTCGACGCGCGCGACGGGCGGATGCTCACGGCGAACGTGGTCGTGTACGACGGGCAGGGCCGCGTGGTGCACGACGAGCCGTTCCGCTTCGGCGGCAACGCGGAGGCGATCAAGCTCACGCTCGCGCCGGGGCAGTACCGGGCCGTGGTGAGCGCGATGGGCTACTCGGTGCGCTCGGTCTCGATCATGTCGCCGTCGAACCAGACCGTGACGCTGACTCCGGGCGGGACGGTCATCATCCGCTCCTCGGCCAGCGGCGTGCAGCGCGCGCGCCTCATCGACTCCTCGGGGCAGGCCTACACGCGGCCCAACTCGCGCAGCGCCGTGTTCCTCCTCGACGGCGCACCGGGCATGACCACGCTGCAGAACGTGGCGCCCGGCAGCTACACGCTGCAGTTGCTGGACACGAATGACGCGGTGACGAAGTCGACGGCGGTCGTGGTGGTGGAGGGGCAGACGGCGACAGTGGATATCTAGGAGCGCCCCTCATCCGCCTTCGGCACCTTCTCCCCGCCGCGCGGGGAGAAGGCCCTAAGAACCGAAGGCCGGGTGAGGGGCGTTACGCTTCTTCTGCTTCGTCGTGGTCGTGCTCGTCGATGGGCGGTGGCTCGGGGATCTCGGCCACCGCCTCGAGCGGCACGCGCTCGCGGGGCATGCTCGCGCCGAAGAGGTTCTTGCGGTACTTCTCCAGGCGCTTGAAGAGGTGATGCAGATCGTAGGTCAGGCGCATCACCGTCCGGCGCAGCTTGTACTTGACGCGCTTGAACGCTTCCAAATCATCCGAGCGCAGCGTGGGGAAGAAGGCCTGGATCTCGGCGATGCGCTTGCGCACCTTCTCCAGGTCCTTGTCCTGGATGTTGAGGAAGAGCTCCTCGCCGTCGATGAGCAGCGGCTCGACGCCGGACATCTGGTCGTCGAACCACTTCCAGAGCTGGATGAGGTCGATGCGCCGTCCCTTCGAAAGAAACCGCGTCTCGAGCAGGTCCTGGCGGAAGTAGCCGAAGAGCTTGCGGTCGTCGGTGTGGTTGAACTCGTCGTCCGTCAGGTTGCGGATGTTCCACACCCCGTAGCGGATGATGTCGTTCCGCGTGCTGCGCAGTTGCCGGAGGACCTCCTCGAGGGTCTTGAACGGGAGCTGGGCGAGCGTCTGCGGCTCGGGGAGGGCGGCCATGGCCGGCGAAGGATACTACTCGCCCAACAGGAAGACGAAATCGTTCGTCGCGTTGTTGACCACCGAGGCCCAGGGGATGACCCGGCCGTCGCCGTCGATGACCCGGAAGTCCAGCACGCCGTGGAGGATGGGTCCTGTGGGCAGCGCCGCGAGCGGCACCTGGAGAAGCTGGCGCGGGCCGACCGTCACCGTCCTCCGGGCGCGCTCCACGAGCGCTCCGTCGAGCAGGCGCACCTCGACCGTCACCGTTCCGCCGCCGACTTCCGTCAGGCCGAAGTTCGTCCGGAAGTCCTCTGAGCTCGTGATGCCGAGCGCATCGGCAGACTGGCCGATGCCGAGGGCGTCTTCGAGGCGCACCTCATCGATGTGCTCGCCGTAGGTGCCGTTCGCTGTTTGATTGAGGAGGTTGCTGGAGAGGGCGCCGCCGCTCGGCACGTCGAGCTCCAGATGCCCGGCGGTTCGCGGCGCCTCGATCTGGAGGAGGGTCTGCAGGTAGCGCGGCGCGAAGACGGCGCCGATGACCGTCGCGGTCGTCGGCGCGCCACCGTCGGCCGGATAGAAAGCCGCGCCGGCCGTGCCCGCCTCGCTCACCCGCACATAGGTCAGCGACGACTGCCACTGCGAGCCGAACGCGCCGGGGGCATCGATGACGGCCGGGATGGCCACGCGCCGCTCGGGCGCGCGCTCGGCGCGGACGAAGAGCGCGTCGCCGCTCAGCGCGTCGATGTACGAGCCGTAGGCGACGATGCGCGCGTCGCCGGTGATCACGTCGACCGCGATGTACGACTGAACGCCGACGTTGGCATCGCCGGCGAGCTCGATCTGGAAGTGGCTGAATGGGGGGACGAAGACCTCGCGGCGGAAGATGACCGCGCCGGACGGCGTGACCAGCCGGACGCGCACCATGCCGGAGGCGCCGCCGATCTCCGCCGCGCCGACGTTCATCCGCCGCGCGCGGTCGCGCAGGAGGTAGACGCTCGTGCCGCTCCGCCCCAGCGCGTCGCCCGCGGAGACGGCGCGCACCGTCTGGCCGACGCCGCGCGTCCGGTCGTACGTGTTGCTCTGGATCACCAGGCGGCGGACGTCGCCCTGCAGCTCCAGCGAGCCGCTGCCGGCCGTCTCGAACAGTTGGGCCACGACGTCCTCGAAGACGACCATCTGCCCGGACGGGATCTCGGCCTTGACCGCGGCGAACGTCTGGTTGCCGTCCGCGCCGCTCGGCGTGTAGACGAGCGTCACGGTCAGGGTCGAGGGGCCGCGGTTGAAGAGATGGACGTCGCTGGCCCACTGCGAGGCGCCGACGCCGCGGATGCTGGCCACGACCGGAATGAACCTGCTCGGAAAGCCGGAGACGGCGATGGGGCGCGAGGGCAGCGGCTCGTCGCCGGCGAAGCGCGCCACGAGGCTCCAGGAGACGAGCGTCCCGCTGTCGCGGGCGAGCAGGTCCGAAACAGAGAGCTTCCAGGTGCCGAGCGCCGAGCGTCCGTTGAAGATGCTCAGCGGCTGCACGGGCAGGATGTCCACGCCGAACGTGCCGCGGAGGTTCGGCGTCCGGTCGAGCGAGGAGTCCTGGAGCATCACCTGCGTGCCGTCCGGCGCGGTGAGCACGACGCGCAGATCGCCGCGCGCGGGATGGGCGATCTCGACGTGCACCGCGAGGCTGGTGAGCAGGCGCGTGTCGGTCACGAGGAGCGAGGAGGTGATGCCCGCCGCGTCGGCGTCCGGAATGGCGATGCCGTGCTCGCGGCTCTCCAGCCACGTCACCTCGCCGCGCGGCAATTGCGCCGTGCAGTCCGTGAGAATGCCGCGGCGGCTCATCGCGGCGCAGATGACCGCCGCATGCGCGCCGGCGTAAAGCTGGCGGTCGACCTCGAGCATCCGCCGGGCCATGACGGCGAAGGTCGGGTTCGGCGGCACGCCAAAGTGCGACTCGATCACGATCGTGTCCGTCACCTCCTTCCCGGCGGCGAGGAAGATCTCGCGCAGCGCGGACGACCAGATCTCGCCGTTGCGATGCTCGGTCCCGGCGGTCTCCGACTGGATGTAATCCGCCATCGTCTTGGCGCTGTCCACGCGGCGCAGGCAGTCGGCGCCGGCCGCGTATCCGCACTGTTGCGATGGGTCGTCACCCGCGCAGCGCGCGTCCCAGTCGGCGATGCAGAACGGATCGCGCCCGCTGCGAACCGTCGCCGCGTATGTGGAGGAGAACGACCAGTAGTCGCCAAAACCCTCCCCCATCGCGCGGCTCTCCGAAGCCGAGGGGCCGCCGAACGTGCCGGGGGCGATCCAGTCCTGGATGGCATGCCCGAGCTCGTGCAGCATCAGATCCGAATCCTCCGCGTCGTCCGTGCCCCCTTCGCCGAAGAAGAGCGTGCCGCGACCAGCGACCGCGGACGGGATGTAGTACGAGTTGTCGGCGCCGTTCGCCGCGTGGGCGTCGATGGGGAGCGGGTAGGCGATGATGCGCCGCGCCCCGACGTAGCCGAGCAACTGGAGCGTGAGCAGCGAGCGGTCGATCTGGAAGTAGGCGTTCACGTCCTCGAAGCCCGGCTCGCCGCGATGAAAGAGCAGCGGCTGCCCGACGTCCACCGGCGGGACCGCCGGCCCCTCGGCATCCACGATCACCGCGCGCGGTCCGCCCAGCGGCCCGGAGGCGTTGAGCTGCCCCAGCTCCGCGATGTCGTACGCGTTGGGCGGCACGGCTGTCGCGGCGTTGTTCTGATCGCGCAGCGTCGGATCGTTCAGCTTCGCCACCGGGTTCACGTCGAACACGCGCGCCTGGGCCGTCCAGAAGAGCTGCTCCACGCGCAGCGTCTCGCCCGTTTCCGCGTCCACCCAGTGCGCGAAGCGGTCGCTCGTCACATGTCGCCAAGCCAGGCGCGCCTCGCCATCGACATTCAGATAGACGAGGCTCGCGCCCTTCACCGCGGGCGTTTTCTTTGCCGCGGCAGCAACGAGCGGGGCGCGCGCCGCGTGCTCCTCGATCCGCACCCGCCCGTCCATCCCGAGCGACTCCACGCGTGCCGCGCCATCGACCGGGATGCCATCGATGTACTGCGTGTAATGGCGATGGGTGCCGGTGAGCGACTGCAGCTCTCGATCGAGGCGGAAGTCGGCGGCGTGAACGGGCGCGGCGACGAGCAGCGCGAGGAGGAGGGTTCGCATCAGGCAGACAGTGTTACGTACGTGCAGTCGTCTGCGCTTGTGACGGCGGCTGCGCCGGCGCAGCGATCTCGGCCGCCGTCGGGAGCGAGAAGTAGAACGTCGTCCCCGATCCTTCCCGGCTCTCGACCCAGATCGCGCCGCCGTGGCGCTCGATGATCTGCTTCGTGATGTACAGCCCGAGGCCAAGGCCGCCGTAGTTCGTCGAGGAGACATGGCGCCCGCGGTGGAAGCGCTCGAAGACCTGGTTGATCTCGTCGGCCGGGATGCCGATGCCGCGGTCACAGACGGACGTCACCACGTCGCCGTTGCGGTCGTCCACGCTGACGAAGATCTCGCTGCCGTCCGGCGAGTACTTCACCGCGTTCTCCAGCAGGTTGCCGAGGACCTGCTCGAGGCGGTCGCGGTCGCCGTTGACCATCTTCGCGCCATCGGGCACGTTGAGATGGAAGCGCCGGTCGCTGACCGCGGTGTGATGGCGATGCACCACGTCGCGGACGAAGGTCGACCACTGGATCGGCTCGCGGCGGATCTCCAGGCGGCCGGTCTCGATGCGCGACACGTCGAGCAGCTCGAGAATGAGGCGCGACATCCGGTCGATCTGGTCCAGCGCGATGTCGAGATACTCCTCGGACGTGGCCAGGTCGTTCTCGCGGATGAGCGTTTTGGCGAGTTGCGTGTAGCCCTTGATCGAGGTCACCGGCGTGCGCAGCTCGTGCGAGGCGATGGAGAGGAACTCGTCCTTCAGGCGGGAGAGATCCTCCACCTTCCGCCGGGCCTCGACCTGTTCGGTGTAGAGCTTCGCGTTCTCGATGGCCAGCGCCGCGCGCTCGGCCAGCACCTCGGCCAGCGGCAGCTTCTCATCCGTCATGGCGTGATCGGGATCGTCCGCGGCGATGATCAGCGCGCCGAGCATCTCTCGCCGCGTGCGCAGCGGCAGGATGAGCAGCGAGGCGAGCTTCATCGTGGCCGTGTGATACGTCCCCGGATCGGTCGAGCCGGTGCGGCCGATGTTCGTCGTGAGCGACGGATATCCGGTGGCCACCACCTGGCCGATGATCCCCTCCCCGACGGTGAGCGGCTGGCGGTAGATGTACGACCAGGCCAGGCCGAGGGAGGCCATGTCGCGGTGATAGATGGCCGCCACGCGGAGCTCGCTCGAGTCGCCGGAGCGGAGGATCACCGCCGCCCAGTCGCCCAGGACCTCCGCCGTGCGCTCGGCGATGGCCTGCGTGACCCAGACCGGGTCGATGTTGCTGGCGAAGAATGCGCCGGCATCCGCCAGCGTCTTGTTGCGCTCGGCCTGGAGCTGCATCTCCTCCTCGAGGCGCTGCCGCTCGGTGATGTCGCGGAAGGTGACGACCACGCCGGAGATGCGGTTGTCCTCGTGCAGCGGCGTGGCGGTCATGGAGATGGCGATCTCCCGGTCGTCGCGGGCGATGAACATCGTCACGTCCTTGACCGGGCGGCCGGTGGAGAGCGCCCGCGCGGCGGGGAGCTCCTTGGCGTCGACCGCGTTGCCGTCGACGTCGCGCAGGCGGTAGACCTCGGTGTGCCGGGTGATCGGCACGCTGATCTCGTTCTTGCCCAGGAGGGCCTGGCCGGCGGGGTTGATGAAGACCGTCCGCCCCTCGCCGTCGACGAGCATCACGCCGTCCGCCATGCCGGCGATCATCGCCTCGGTGCGCCGCACCTGGCGGGCGATCGAGCCGCTCAGGGAGCGCTCGATGCGCGAGACGGCCAGCCCCGCGCCGATGACGATCAGGATGCTGGCCACCACCATGAGCAACACCAGCCACTGCCGCTTCGCGCCCAGCTCCATGACGTTGGCCGCCTGCTGCCGGCGATGGTCATCCTCGAGCTTGCCGGCGAAATCGGGCGCCGCGCGGCGCATCCGGGCCACATCGAGCGCGATCTCCATCGCATCGCCCGGATGATCCGCCTGCGTGGCGGCCATCTGCTTGTCCGTCTTGTTCCGCAGGCGCTTGAAGTGCTCCCGGAAGCGGGCCAGCGTGTTCAGGTCGGCCGGGTCGCGGACGACCTCGTCGGCATCGGCGGCGGCGCGGTCGAAGGAGCGCACCGCATCTTCATATTGCTGCTGGAACTCCGACTGGCGGGTGATGGCATAGCCGCGGGAGGCCGCGACGACGGTGAGCGTCGCCTCGTTCATGTCGTGGACGGCGGCCAGCAGCGGAATGGTGCGCTGCACGTTCTCGGACGCCTCGCGCCGCTCGACGTTGAGCACCGAGAGGTTCAGCGCGAGGCCGATGACCACGAGCACGACGAGCGCGGCGAAGGCGCCCCACAGCATCCGACGAAACGAACCCATGAGAGACGAATCCGGACGGCCCGTTGCAAAATCGAGGCCGCCGCGAGCCTGGCCATCAACACAACTCTCACGAAACATGGCACTTCCGGATGGAATGACGAATGCAACAGCCTGCCCCGGAGGTGCGAATGGCACTCAGGCCTCTGCGCAACGCAACGATCTCGTTCGGGCTGGTGGCGATCCCGGTCCGCTTCTATACGGCCACGAAGTCGGAAGATATCCACTTCAACCTGCTGCACGAGAGCTGCGGCACGCGCGTGCAGCGGAAGTGGTGGTGCCCGCACCACGAGAAGATCGTCGGCTCCGATGAGCTGATCCGCGGCTACGCCATCACCAAGAACAAGTACGTGACCTTCACCGACGAGGAGATCGAGTCGCTGGAGACGGACGACAACCGCGCGCTGGAGATCACGGAGTTCCTCGACCTGGATCAGATCGACCCGGTTTTCTACGAGAAGGCCTACTTCCTGGGCCCCGCGCCGGGCGGGGGCAAGACGTACAAGCTGCTCTCCGCGGCCATGAAGAAGGAGAGCAAGGTCGCCTTGGCGCGCTGGGTGGCGAGCAACCGCGAGCACCTGGTGATCATCCGCCCCTATGAGCATGGCCTCGTCCTGCACACGATGTACTACGCGGACGAGGTCCGCGACTTCGGCGCCATCGACCTCGAGGACGCGCGGGTGACGGAGAAGGAGGTCAAGCTCGCCGAGATGCTCATCGCCGAGTTGACGGAGAAGAAGTTCGACGCGCTGCGCTACAAGGACGAGTACCGCGAGCGGCTGCTGGGCCGCATCAAGGCCAAGTCGCAGGGGAAGACGATCGTCTCCGAGGAGCCGGAGGAGGAGAAGGGCGGAGAGGTCATCGACATCATGGAGGCGCTGCGGCGGAGCCTGGAGGGCGGCGGCGGAGGCGCGCGGCGGCGGGCGCCGGCCAGACGCGCGGCATCATCATCGAAGAAGCGGACGGCGACGAAGTCGCGCTCGCGGAGCACGGCGTCGAAGAAACGGAAGGCGTCGTAGTGTCATCCTGAGCGCAGCGAAGGATCTCCCGGCAAGCGCGGGGAGATCCTTCGGCGTCTTCGCGCCTCAGGATGACACGGAGAAACCATGGCCGATCATCTCCTCAAGAAGTACCGCACGATGCGCGACTTCGGCGCCACGCCGGAGCCGGCCGGCGGCAAGCCGAAGAAGACGAAGCTGCCCATCTTCGTCATCCAGAAGCACCAGGCCTCGCATCTCCACTACGACTTCCGCCTGGAGATGGAGGGGGTGCTCAAGTCGTGGGCCGTCCCGCGCGGGCCATCGTACGACCCGACGGTCAAGCGGCTGGCCATGATGACGGAGGACCATCCGTACGACTACGCGGACTTCGAAGGCGTCATCCCCGAGGGCAACTACGGCGCGGGGAACGTGATCGTCTGGGACAATGGCCAGTGGGAGTTCATCGAGCCGGGCGATGATCCGGTCAAGGCGCTCAAGAGCGGCAAGCTGACCTTCCGCCTCTACGGGAAGAAGATGTTCGGCGAATGGGCGCTGGTGCGCATCAGGGGCCGCTCGCCCAAAGGCAACGAGTGGCTGCTGCTCAAGCATCGCGACGAATGGGCCAACGACCGCATCGACGTGACGGAGGTAGCGCCGCGATCGATCTTCTCGAACAAACTGGTGGAGGAGGTCGGCCCGGAGCGCGTCTGGATCAGCAACCGCCCGGGATCCGCGCGCCGCGCGCCGACCGTCGCGGCGAAACTGATCGAGGAGGCGGAGGAGAAGAAGAAGCCAGCTCCGCGGAAGCGGGCGGCGGCGAAGAAGGCCGCCGCTCCTAAGTCCCGGAAGACTGCAGCGAAGCGCGCATCCCGTCGAGCTCCTGCTGCGCCTTCTCGAGCAGCTTCCGCTCGGAGTCGAAGCTCGCCCGCCGGATCGCCTCGGAAAGCTCGACCCACTCCACGTCGTCGACCTCGCTGAGCTGCGGCGTCAGCTCGCCGCCGACGTAATTCATCAGGTAGAAGTCGACCCTCTTGCGGATGAGCGTGTCGCCGGCGCGGAAAAAGTACTCGATCGTGTCCAGCGCGCCGACGATCGAGGCGTCGAGCCCGGTCTCCTCCTGCACCTCGCGGAGGGCGGCCTGCTCGGAGGTCTCGCCGGCCACGACGGCCCCTTTCGGCAGCCCCCAGCGGGTCTTCTTCCGGGTGGCGATCAGGGCCACGAACGGGACGCCGTCGCGGAACAGAATGACCGCGCCGCCCGAGGAATGCTCGTTGCGCGTCTTGGGCATGAAACTCATTCTAGTGGGGCACGTAA
>DATEOX010000337.1:0-7945 GCA_035273585.1 Thermoanaerobaculia bacterium | reverse complement strand
CGCGACGATGCCGTCACTCATTTCGCGGCCGGCGCGACGCCGAATGGGCCCTCGAAGAACACGTCCCGTCTCCTGGTGCCCTTCCACGCCTGCCACAAGCCGAAGCCGATGATGAGCAGTCCGATGATGTTCTGCGTCCCCGTGAAGAACGGCATCATGAAGGCGATGACCATCAGCGCGCCGAAGGCGAGCAGCAGCCCACCGGCGCTCGGCGCCTGCGCGGCATCCGCCTTGACCACGTTCGCCTGCTGCGTTTGCGGCGCCTGCTGCGCCTGCTCGGGCTGGCGCTTCTGCACTTCCTGGACGATGTCCGGGATGTAGTTGCCGACGATGGAGGCGTAGGTGAGGAAGACGGCCAGCAGTTGATAGGCGAGGCCGCCCCGTCCGCGAGAGCCCCACATCACGGCCTTGCCCACGCAGAAGCCCACGGCGATGGAGATCAGGCCGAACTCCATCTCCGTCGCGGCGCGGATGCCCCAGTAGACGACGGAGCCGGCGATCGCGGCGGCCAGTCCGGCCACGAGCGCGCGGCCGAGGCGGATGCCGCCCCACCCTTCCGCCTGATGCTCCTGCTGCTCGCGGCAGCGGGCGCAGAAGACGTCGGCGCCGAGGGTGTAGTAGTTGTCGATGATGGACTGCTGGCAGGAAGAGCAGACGACGGCGGAGGGTGCCGGCTGCGCGTACTCCGCGCGGTCGAACTGGAGGTCGCTCATGGAGGGTCTCCTGATGGATGGATACGGGCATCTTACTTCATGGCCCGCTCCACCTCCTCCGCCGTCTTCGGCAGCCCGGCCGAGAGCTCGACCAGCTTGCCGTCGGCGCCCACCATGTACAGATCCTCGATGCGCACGCCGAGGCGCTCCTCGGGGATGTAGATGCCGGGCTCGATGGTGAAGACCGCGCCGGGGGCGAGGGGCGCGGCGGTGTCGCCGGCGTCGTGCACCTCGAGGCCGACGTAGTGGCTCAGGCCGTGGATGAAGTACTGGCCGAGGGGCTGGCCGTGGGCGTCCTTGCCGTGCGTGTTGATGTAGTCGTACGCGACCTTGTAGAGCGAGTTGGGGGCGGTGCGGCCGATGGCCGACGCGCCGGCGCGGAAGGCATCGACGGCAGCCCGCTGCGCGCCGAGGACGACCTCATAGATCTCGCGCTGCCGCGCGGTGAAGCGGCCGTTGACCGGCAGCGTGCGGGTCACGTCGCTCGCGTAGCCGGAGTACTCGCCGGCGACGTCGAGCACCACCAGGTCGCCGTCGCGCATCGTGCCGCTGTTCTCCGCGTAGTGCAGGACCGTGGAGTTGAAGCCGGAGCCGACGATGGGCGAGTAGGCCGGCGCCTCGCAGCCGCGGCGCTCGAACTCGTAGCGCATCACCGCGGCCAGCTCGTTCTCGCTCAGGCCGGGCCTGGCCGCGCGCATGGCCGCCTTGTGCGCCTCGACCGTCGCATCCGTCGCCTTGCGGATGAGCGCCACCTCGCCGGCGTCCTTGGTCAGGCGGAGCGCGGCGACGAGCGGCGTCGCGTCCTTGAATGACGTGTAGTTCGGGAACGCGTTGGCCCGGCGCAGCCAGGCGATGGGCGTGGTCGAAGGCGTGGAGCCCTGCTCCGAGATGTCGGTGATCACGGTCGCCTGCGGCGAGGGAAGGATGCGCACCAGCTCGTCGCGCAGGTGATCGAGCACATCGACGCGCGTGAATCCGGTGACCTGCTGCGCATCCGAGGAGTCGGCGCCGAGCTTCGGCCCCGTCCACCGCTCCTGCGACGCATTGTGTGCGGGAAGGAAGAGGACCTCCGCGTAGGGTTTGGGCGCGATGAGCAGCGCCGCCCCCGGCTCCCGCCAGCCGGTCAGGTAATAAAAGTCCTCGTCCTGGCGGAAGCCGTTCGTGGCGTTCTGCCCCTCGGACTCGGTGTTGGCGAAGAGGACGAGCACACCGTTGCCGAGCTGCGAGGCGAGGTGCTCCCGCCGGGCGCGGTAGTCGGCGTTCGCCTGGCGCTCGAAGGCGAATCCAGGCAGGGTCACAAGTAAAAGAAAGGTGACGAAGAGGAGGCGTCGCATGCGCCGATGCTAATCGAAAAGTACGTTTCGCCGTGTCCATGCACATGAAGAGCACGATCGCCGCCGCCCTCGCCGTCACGCTGCTCGCGATCCCCGCCGCCCTGGCGGTGGACAAGGAGCCGATCGAGCATCATCAGAGGAAGCGGCCCAATCCCTTCGATGCCGGCCACGACTGGCTCGGCTTCAACGCGGCGGCACCGGACGTCTTCGGAAGCGCGGACCGGGTCGTCACCTCGCGCAACGTCGACGAGATGAAGATGCAGTGGAAGACGAAGCTTCCGGAGGTGGCGGACGGCTCGCCGGTGTACGTCGCGGACGTGGAGACGCAATGGGGCGTGCTCGACCTCGTCATCGTCTCCACCGTGACGGGGCGGGTGGTGGCGCTCGACGCGCCGGGCGGCGCGATCGTCTGGCAGACCACGCCGCCGCAGGGGCCGCGCTGGACCACCTCCTCCCCCGCCGTCGATCCGAGCAAACAGTACGTGTATGCCTACGCGCTCGACGGCTACATCCATCGATACGAGACCGCCACCGGGAAAGAGGTGACGGGCGGCGGCTGGCCGGAGCTGGTCACGCTCAAGGGCGATGTCGAGAAAGGCTCCTCGGCGCTCTCGCTCGTGACCACGAACGCCGGAAAGTCCTACCTCTACATGACCATCGCCGCCTATCCGGATCCGGGCGACGAGGGCGACTACCAGGGGCACCTCGTGGCGGTCGATCTCGAGACGGGCGAGCAGAAGGTCTTCAACGCGCTCTGCAGCGACAAGGCCATCCACTTCGCCGACAAGCCTGGCAGCGACGAAGACTGCAGCGCGACGCAAGCCGGCATCTGGGCCCGGGCCGGCGCGGTGTACGACTCCGTCACCGACCGGCTCTTCATCACCACCGGCAACGGCACGTTCGACGCGCACCAGGGCGGCTTCAACTGGGGAAGCTCCATCGTGGCCCTCCGCCCCGACGCCTCGACCGACGACGGCGCGCCGCTGGACAGCTACACGCCGAACGAGTACCAGCGCATCAACGAGCTCGATCAGGACCTGTCGTCGACCACCATCGCCGTCCTGCCGGACGTCGCAGGGTTGCCGCACATGGGAGTGCAGTCGGGGAAGGACTGGCTCTTCCGCCTCATTGACCTGCGCAACATGAGCGGTCACGGCGGCCCGCGCCACCTGGGCGGCGAGCTGCAGGTGGAGAAGGTGCCGCAGGGGGGCGAGATCCTCTCCCGCCCCGCGGTCTGGATCAGCCCGATCAGCAAGCGGCCGTGGGTCTTCCTGGCCAACTGGCTGGGCATCTCCGCCTTCGCCCTGATGACGGAGGACGAGCAGCCGCGCCTGGTGAAGATGTGGATGCAGCGCTACGCCTCGACTTCGCCCATCATCGTCAACAACGTTCTCTACTACGCGGGCGAGCACGAGATCGCGGCGGTGAATCCACGGACGGGAGAAAAGCTGTGGAGCAGCAACCTGATCGGGGGCATCCACTGGCAGAGCCCGATCCTCGTGAACGGGCGGCTTTTCATCGCCGACAATGACGCAAATGTCACAGCATTCGCGATCGACGGGCGGCGCTAGAGGACTTCTTCCCGAAGATGTTACAGGTGGGTCAAAAGAATTTTCTTGACGCCCGCGCTCGCCGGGTCTAATTTAGCCCCCGTTTTCCCAATAACAATAATCGTCTTCGTCCAACAAACCAACATTCAGGGGGGCACGGACGGGCACCCGTCCATCTATCAGGATGCGCAAGCTATCTATCATCCTTTCCTTACTACTGCTCAGTACGACAACCTTGTTTGCCGCGTCACGACCGGACTTTGATGCATTCGGCGCGACCCGCGGCAAGACCACCGCGGGCGCCACCGAGCGCGCCCTGGCCGCTCGCGCCGGGAACCTGCTGAAGTCCGGCAGCCGCATCCAGACGGAGGCGCGCCTCGGCATACCTACCTTCCTCTGGAGCAACCCCGGTCTGGCCGGCACGGTCGACCTGAACCGCCCGAAGAGCAACGCCACCGACGGTCCGGAAGCGGCCGCGGCGCGCGTGCACCTGGGCGACTACGCATCGATCTACGGCCTCAACGGCCTGGACGTGGCGTCGGCTGAAGTGGCCCACGTGCACAACACCGGCCGCGGGGCGGTCATCGTCAAGTTCCGTCAGCGGCTCGACGGCATCGAGATCTTCCGCGAAGAGGCGAACGTCCTCATGAAGCGGAACCTCGACGTGGTGGCCATCGGCGGCTACATCAGCAGCCTCTCCACGCCGGCCGCGCGCGGCCTGCTCTCGTTCACCGTGGACGCGAAGAACGCGGCCACGAGCGCCGTGCAGGACCTGACGCTGGAAGGCATCAACGCCGCCTCGCTCCAGCCCTCGGGCTCGCGCGACGGCTACGACTACTACATGCTTCCCCTCGCCTCCGGCGTGACGCTGCTCGAGCCGGTGCGCATGAAGAAGGTCTACTTCCACCTGCAGGCTGGTCTCGAGCCGGGCTACTACGTGGAAGTGATCGCCCGCACCTCGGGCCATGCCACGGTCGACGGCTATGACACCGAGGGCTACTCGTACGTCATCTCCGCGCTGGACGGCAGCGTGCTGTTCCGCCACAACCTCGTCGCCGACGCGAAGTCGGAGGACGTGAAGGCACAGACCAACGCGCTCGGGCCGGGCGGCTTCACCTACCGCGTGTGGGCCGACCCGGTGACGGGCGTCCCGTACGACGAGCCGTCGGGCAACGGCGTGCATCCGAAGATCGTCGCCACGCCGGACGGCGTGCAGTATCCGTTCGTGGCCACCGCCGACGTCACCCTGCCGAACTATCCGTTCAGCATGAACGACCCGTGGCTGGCCCCTGGCGCCACCGAGACGGTCGGCAACAACGTCGACGCCTACATGGATCTGATCAACCCGGACGGCTACGGTCCGGTCGCCGCGCCGGCCAATCCGGCCACGGGCGACTTCCGCGCGCAGGTCACCGCCGCGGGGCAGTTCCTCCACGTCCACACCCCTGATGCCGAGCCGAAGCTGGCCGAGCCGCGCCAGGGCTCGCTGCAGCAGATGTTCTACAACGTGAACTTCCTGCACGACTGGTACTACGACTCGGGCTTCAACGAGGCGGCCGGCAACGCGCAGGCCTCCAACTTCGGCCGCGGCGGCTCCCAGAACGACGTGTTCCGGGCCGAGGGGCAGGACGTGAGCGGCCGCAACAACGCGAACATGCTCACCCCGGCCGACGGCGCCTCGCCGCGCATGCAGATGTACCTGTTCGACTCGAACGCCATCAGGTACGTCGACGTCCTCTCGCCTCCCTCCGCCGCGGGCCAGCGCACGAACGTCGGCACCGGCCAGTTCGGCGCCCAAGTGTTCGATGTGACCCAGACCGTCTTCCAGCCCACCCCGGCCGCCGGTTGCACGGCGGTCTCCTTCACCGGCGCGGCCGGCAAGCACGTGCTGGTCGATCGCGAGCCGACCGCCGGCGCGGGCTCCTGCTCCATCGGCACGAAGCTCAACAACGCCATGGCGGCGGGCGCGGCCGGCTTCATCCTGGTCAACCTCTCCAGCACTCCGACCCAGGCCGTCAACGTCACCGGCAGCCTGCCGACCTTCACCATCCCCTTCCTCTCCATCTCCTGGAACGACGCGATCACCATCAAGTCCGCGCTGGCCGTGCCGAGCGTCGTCACGGCGCGCATGCGCCGCGACGCGGGCATCGACCGCGACGGCACGATCGACACTCAGGTCATGGCCCACGAGTGGGGTCACTACTTCTCCAACCGCCTGATCAACAACTCGGCCGGTCTGGCCACGAACATGTCGCGAGGCATGGGCGAGGGCTGGGGCGACTTCAGCGCCCTGATGCTCACCGTCCGCGCCGACGACACGGCCACCCCGAGCAACGCCACCTGGAACGGCGCCTACGCGCTGGCCACGTACGTGACCTCCGGCGGCGCGAACAACGGCTACTACTTCGGCATCCGCCGTTATCCGTACTCGACGGACATGAACAAGAACCCGCTGACCCTGCTGCACACCGCGGACGGCAACCCGATCAGCTCCCCCGCTCCGAACAACGGCGGCACGAGCGGCTCGTCCAACTCCGAGGTGCACAACACCGGCGAGGTGTGGGCCAACATGCTGTGGGAGTGCTACGCCTCGCTCCTCCGCGACACGCAGGGCGCGAATCCGCGCCTGACGTTCGACGAGGCGCAGCGGCGCATGAAGGATTACCTGGTCGCCTCGATGAAGATGACGCCTGCCGGGCCGACGTTCCTCGACTCCCGCGACGCCGTCCTGGCCGCGGCGTACGCGAACGACTTCTTCGACTATGCCGAGTTCTGGCAGGCGTTCGCCAAGCGCGGCGCCGGCGTGAACGCGGCCGTGGACGACCGTTTCGCGGTCGACAACAACCCGCTGACGGAAGACTTCACCGCCCCGGCCGAAGTGGCCTTCCAGGGCGCGACGCTCGACGACAGCGTGGCCAACTGCGACGGCGACGGCGTGCTCGACAGCGGTGAGATCGGCAAGGTCACCATCACCCTGCGCAACGTCGGCAACGGCGCGGTGGGCAGCCTCACCGGCACCGTTTCGACGTCCACCGCGGGCGTCACCTTCCCGGCCGGCACGGGCATCAGCTTCCCGAACGTCGATCCGATCGGCACGACCTCGGCGTCGATCAACGTCGCCCTCGCGCCCGGCCTGGCCGGCGCGCAGGCGCTCGACTTCGGCATCACGTTCACCTCGCCGCAGCTCGGCGCGCCGGGCAACGGCACCTTCTCGCTGCGCGGCAACACCAACACCATCGCCGCTTCGTCGGCTACCGACACGGTCGAGGCAACGACGTCGCCGTGGACGCCGACCTCGCCGCAGATCCTGGCCGCCTCCGGCACCTACATCGTGCCGTTCGGCTACCAGCAGCAGTGGGTGAAGAAGGCCAGCTCCACGCTGCAGCACGTGTGGCACGTCGATGACATCGGCTTCTACACGGACAGCCGCCTCACCTCGCCCGTCTTCACGGTCGACGGCAGCGGCTCGTTCAACATGCAGTTCGATCACAGCTGGGGCTTCGAGTTCGACCTGGGCGGCAACTACGACGGCGGCGTGGTCGAGATCTCCGTCAACGGCGGCGCCTTCACCGACTTCGGCACACCCGCCTACAACGGCGTGATCCTCAACGGCGGCTCGGGCAATCTGAACCCGCTCAAGGGCCGCAACGGCTTCGTCCAGAACTCGCCCGGCACGGTCCACACCTCGCTGACCCAGGCCATCGCGCCGGGCTCCACGGTGCAGGTCCGCTTCCGCGCGGGCTCGGACGGCAGCTTCGGCTCCACCGGCTGGGACGTCGACAACATCGCCTTCACCGGCGTGGTCGAGACGCCCTTCGGCACGGTCGTGGCCGACACCGGCTGCTCGGTGGCCACCACCACCTCCATCTCGCCGAGCGCGAACCCCTCGCCGGCGGGCTCCAGCCTCACCCTGACCGCAACGGTCAACTCCTCGGCCGGCGCGCCGAACAGCGGCACGGTCACGTTCCTCGACGGCGGCTCCCCGATCGGCACCGGCCCGGTGTCGGCGGGCGTGGCCACCTACAGCACCTCGTCCCTGTCCGCCGGCTCGCACACGCTGTCGGCCCGCTTCGAGGGCATCACCGGCTTCCTGCCGTCGACCTCCGCGACCTACGTCCAGACCATCGGCAAGATCGCCACGAGCACGGGCGTCGTCGCCTCGGTCTCCCGCTCGAACTTCTCCCGTCCGGTGACCTTCACCGCGACGGTGACGGGCACGACGGGTACGCCGACCGGCAGCGTCACGTTCTTCGACGGGATCAACGTCCTCGGCACGGTCGGCCTCAGCGCCGGCAGCGCCGCGTACACGACCTCGTCCCTGGCCGTGGCCTCGCACAGCATCACCGCG
>DATEOX010000336.1:0-9504 GCA_035273585.1 Thermoanaerobaculia bacterium | reverse complement strand
GGCGTCGTCCGTGCGCGGGTGCGGCCGCAGCGCGGCATCCGCCCAGTTGTGCTGCACGACGGTGCGCGGCGCGCCGAGACGGGCGGCCATCCCGTCGCTGAGCACGACATTCGTGCGCGCGCGCCGCAGCGACCAGTCGCGCAACTTGCGCAACACGCCGGGCGCGCGGACACCCAGCGCGGTCGCGACCTCCGGGAAGACATCCTGGACCCAGTTGACCACGCGATTCGAGGCCAGCGTCGCGACGAGCGACAGCAGCGGCGGGTCGGTCATGGCGATGATCACCGCCTCGCGCTCGCGGCGCATGGCGCGGAACGCCGATAGATGAAACGTCAGGTAGTCGAGCGCGCGCCCCGGCAGCCATGAGCGCCCGAAGCTCGTCGACCAGACGCGCGTGATCTCGACGCCCCTCACCCCCAGCCCCTCTCCCTGCGCTGCGGGGAGAGGGTGGCCGGAGGCCGGGTGAGGGGCGTTCGCAACCTCGCGCGACGCGAGCCGCGCCGACGCGTCGTCATACCGCTGCCGGCTGGTGATCGCCCCCACCTCCCACCCGCGTGCGGCGAGGTGGAAGGCGAGGTCGGAGACCATCTGGCTCGTGGCCGAGTGGTCGGGATGAAAGTAGCGGTTGACGAAGACGACGCGCCTCATCTGCGGCGGAAGAGCTCCAGCGACAGGATGCACTCGGCGAGCACGCGCTCCAATACATATCGCATCCCGGCGAAGCCATCGAGGAAGAGCCGCTGGACGACGAGCGTCTGCACGAGCACCGCGAACGGCGCGACGACGCGCAGCTTGCGGATGCGCGCCGCGAGGTTGAGCGTCGCCGGGTCGGCATCGCGCAGCTTCTTCGCCTCCTGGCGCATGTACTTGCGCTGACGGTCGAGAAAACGCCCCAACGACTTGCGGTCGTCGTGGACGATCGGCGCGTCGAGGCGCGACACGTGCCCCGGCACCCGGACGCGGTGCGCGTGCCCGTCCTGGACCACTGCCCCCTTCACGCGCCGGAAGAGGACGATGCGCGGCGGGTAGAGCGTGGCCCGCAGCCGCTTGCCGTTCACGGCGTAGCGGAAGGGGATCTCGTACGCGTCGACGTCGTCCGGCGGCCGCAGCGCGGCGAGGGCGCGGATCAGCTCATCGGTGACGAAGTAGTCGGCGTCGAGGAGCATGACCCACGGCGTGTCGGCCTGGGCGATGCCGAAGTTCGACTGCGCGGCGAGGGTGTCGAACGGCCGCTGCACGACGCGTGCGTTGTCGAAGGTCTGAGCGATGTCCACCGTCCGGTCCGTGCTGTGGCTGTCGATGACCACCACCTCGGCGGCCCACTCGAGCTGCCCGAGCGTGCGCCCGATGTTGACCTCTTCGTCGCGGGTGAGGATCAGCGGCGTGATGTCGTCGAGCATCGCTCGTAGACCTCCTCCATCTGCGCCGCCACGCGCGGCCAGGTCAGCTCCCGCTCCACCAGCGCGCGCCCGTTGCGCCCCAGCTCCTCGCGCCGCGGCGCGTCGTGCAGCAGCGAGGTGAGCGCGGCGCGGAAGTCGTCCGCCATCACCCCGGCGTTGGCGAACGCGACATGCTCCGCAAGGCCGACCTCGGGCGAGAGCACGACCGGCGTCTCCATCATCATCGCCTCGACGACCGCGTTGCCGAAGTTCTCGGAGAGCGAGGGGAGGGCGAAGATCGTGGCCCGGGCCAGCAGCTCCCACTTCGCCTCGCCATGCACCGGCCCGAGGAACTCGACGTCCTTTCCCTCGGCGAGCTTGCGCAGCCGCGGCGTGAGGTTCTCCTCGTCATTGCCGGCGATGAGCAGCCTGGCGCCGTCCGGCAGCGTATCGATCAGGCGGTCGAGGCCCTTCTTCCAGTTGATGCGGCCCAGGAAGGCGATGGTGCCCGCCTCGCGCGGCACGTCGGGACGCGCGGCGAGGTCGATGCCGTTCGGCACGACGGACGGATGCGGCATCGGCAGCCCGACGCCCTGCGCGTCCTGCAGCTCGCGATGCGAGGTGAAGTGGATGGCCGCCGCATCGGCGAACGAGCGCCGCTCGACGAGCCGGAGCCAGGCCGACTTCACGCGCCGGCTCTTCCGCCGGATCAGCTCCGGCACGAGCATCCCGCGGGGCGTGATCACGTACGGCACCTGCGCCTGATGCGCGGCGCGGGCCGCGGCGAACGTCGGCCAGAGGAAGACGGAGTGCAGATGGACGACGTCGAACGAGCGCACGTCGCGCAGGGCGCGCCCCATCGATGGCGACCAGTACAGGCGGGGGAACGGCGATGAAAAGTAGTGGACCTGCACGCCGTCCATCTCGATGGGGCGACGCAACGGCACGTCGCTCACGCCGCGGCCGTCGACGTTCGTGGTGAAGACGTGCACCTCGTGGCCGCGCGCCGCGAGCGCCTTGCAGAGGCCGTGCACCGCGACGATGGGGCCGCCGTAACGCGTCGCCGGGAGGTACGTCGGGACGACGTGGAGGAGCCGCACGACTCCTTTTACACCGTCGCGGGGTTCCGCAGGCCGAGCGGCTGCGTCGCCGGCTGCTGCTGTTGCGCGGCGGCGAACTTCTCGCTGAGCGCCGCCGTGCCGAGGAAACAGCCGGCGAAGAAGGCCGTGAGCAGGATCAGCACCGCGTCGGAGTAGGCCTGCGCCGAGACCATGAAGTTCGCGATGTTCGAGGCCAGGATGGCCAGCAGGATGACCCGCACGAGCTGCGAGGAGCCGGGGATGTCCGGCGCGCGGGCCAGGCGCAGCAGCGCGCCGGCCAGGATCCATGCGAAGTAGGCCACGGCGGCCAGGCCGGGGAGCCCCAGCTCGACGGCCAGCTTGCCCAGCCCGCCCTCCTGCCAGCCGACGTTCAGCTCCTTGCCGGTGAGGTGATGCACGCCCTGCGTGGCGCTGCCGAGGCCGGCGCCCATCAGGCCGTACTGGTTGAAGGTGTCCATGAGGCCGCCTTCGAGGCGGATCCAGACCTCCTCGCGCGAGGTCACGGTGCCCTTGGCGTAGACGCTGGAACGCTCGTCGCTGGCGATGCGGGAGACGATCACGCCCATGAGCGCGCCGGCGATGGCGATGGCGGCGAGCTGGGTAGTGGTCAGGCGCCGGAAGTAGCGCCAGACGAGCACCAGGGCGAAGACGGCGAGCATGTAGACGGCCTTCCGCCGGCCGGAGATCAGGCAGTTGACGAAGCCCCACAGCGCGACGAGCATCCAGGGCCAGGTGCGGACTTTCATGCCGCCCCGCACGGCCATGCCGATGCCGATCGAGCCGAGCGTCGCGGCGTGCCAGCCCATGATGTCCGGCGCGCGGTAGAAGCCGGAGAGCATCGGGATTTGCACGCCGGGCAGGTGGCGGATGTAGAGGCCGGGCTGGGCCACGAGGCCGAGGATGGGCCAGGTGAAGCCGAGGTACTCGAAGACGCAGCCGATCATGGCGATGGAGGTGACGATGGAGTAGAAGCGGAAGAAGCGCAGCAGCGCGTCCTCATCCTTCATCCAGGCGTAGCCGAGGAGGACGGCGGGGAGGGGAGCGAGGTAGATGAAGAGGCTGAGGGCCGGCACTTTCCAGTAGGCGATGCCGAACGTGACCAGGCCGGTCACGCCCGCGAGGAAGAGGCAGAGGATGACCAGGATCATCGCCTGCGAGACGCCGCCGAAGCGGCGGGAGAGGTCGCGCAGTTGCCGCTGGAGCATGGCCTGGCTGCCGAAGAGGATGGCGAAGTAGACGATGAGGATGCTGAAGGTCATCTCCGGCGGCGTGCCCGGCGTGATCTTGCGGATGGGGTCCTGCAGGATGCCGATGACCACGGCCATGAGCCAGCCGCGCCGCCAGTCGACGAGCGACACCAGGGCGGCCAGGCCGAGGACGGAGAGGAAGAGCATCAGCATGGTTCTTTCCCGGGAAGTGGATCTTTGGGTCTGAACATTCCTGCGAATGATGAAGGATGAATGATGAAGGATGAACCGCCGCGCGTCCGGGTGCGGCTTTTGTTCATCATTCATCCTTCATCATTCATCCTTTCCAAAGAGCTTCCTCGCGAGGAGCATCCCCCGCACCTCCCCCACCACCTTCCCCGGCACGGTCCATGGATGCGTTGCGTGGTAGCGGGTCAGAACGTTGCGTCTGAGCCGGTCGAGCACGTAGCGCCAGAACGACGGCGCGTGTCGCAGGGCAAAGTAGTAGTCGCCGACCGAATGCGCCGGATGGGCGCTCGTTTTGTGGTCGCCGTAGGCCCGCGTGCCGCCGGTGGCCAGCCGGAGATGCCGCACCGAGGCCTTCGGTTCGAAGCGGATGCGGCCCTTCAGGCGCAGCGCAAAGTCGGTCTCGAAGCGGTAGGCGACGAAGACGAAATTCTCGTCGAAGCCGCCGATCTCCAGCGCCTTGTCTCTGCGCACGGAGAGGTTCATGGCGATGACGTTGCGCACGTCGAGCGGCGCATCGTGATTGAAGTGCAGCTCGAGGTCGGGGATGCCCTGCTGCTCCTTCGCCGGCTCGGCAAAGTGCCGCGGCTCTTCGCCCGGCTGCAGGCATTGGCCGACCACCGCCGCCACGCTCTCGTCCTCGTACACCTCGGCGTGAGCCTCTACAATCGAGGCGATCGGCGCGACATCATCATCGAGGAATAGGACGAGCGCCGTCTGCGCCAGCTCCAGGCCTTTGTTCATCGCGCGGGGGATGGAGGGGGGCGACGCCCGCACCCAACGGATGCGTCCCTCCTCGTGCCACCGCTTCAGTTGCGCGGTCTCCTCCAAAGTCTGGTCGACGACGATGATCTCGCGCGCCGGCGGGTCGAGGGCGAGCAGCATCCGCACCGTCTCCACGACGATGGCCGCGCGGTCGTAGGTGGGGACGACGATCGTCACCTCCTTCATCGCCGCCTCTCCAGCATCTCCCGCACGCCGCGCACTTCTGTCTCGAAGCTCCAGTCCTTGATGAGCTCCGTGGAGCGGGCGGCCATCCGCGCCCGCAGCGCGCCGTCCTCCACGAGACGGTCGAGCTGCGCGGCGAGCGTCGCCGCGTCGCCGGCGGGGAAAACGAAGCCGTTCTCGCCGTCGCGCACCAGATCGCCCACCGCCCCCACCCGGTCGCTGGCGACGACCGGCAGCCCGCAGGCCATCGCCTCGTTGACCACCAGGCCTCTCGGCTCGAAGCGCGAGGGGAGCACGAGCACGTCGCAGATGGCGTAGGCGTGGGGGAGATCGGTCTGGTTGACGAAGCCGAGGAAGCGGGCACGGTCCGTCGTCTCCAGCTCCGCGCGGAGCGGGCCGTCGCCGATGAAGACCAGCCGCGCCTTCTCGCGGTTGCGCATGCGCCGGAATGCCTCGGCGAGGGTGAGCGGGTCCTTCCGCTCCACCAGCTTCCCGGAGAAGCCGATGGCCACCTCGTCCGGCCCGATGCCGTGCCGCCGGCGCAGCTCGTCGCGCTCCAGCTGGGTGAGGCGGGCCGCGGCGGCGAAGCGGTCGTTGTCGATGGCGAACGGCATGTGGAAGAAGCGGTTGCGGTCCGCGCCGTAGTGGGCGTAGTAGTCGGCGTTCAGCTTCCCGGAGGTCATGAAACCACTCGCCCGGCGGAAGAGCATGCGCAACATATGCGCACGCAGCTTGTGCAGCATCGTGCGCTCAGGCCGCGGGAAGCTGCTGTCGCCGAAGAGGTAGAACGGCGTCCGGGACAGCTTACAGGCGAGGAAGCCGAGCCAGGCCGTCGCCGAGCCCCAGCCGATCATGAAGATGACGGCATCGAAGCGGCCGCGGAGGATCGCCGGCACGATGCCCGGATCGAGCATGCGCAGGAACGGCCGCTTTGCGTCGAGGCGGGAGAGGTTGCGCAGGAAGCGGTGGCGATAGCCGGTCAGGAGCTGGTCGACGTCCCAGGCCACGGTGGCGTTCATGTCCTCGTCGCGGAAGGCGTCGGCGCCGCGGCGGTCGCAGTAGAGGACGGTGAGGTCGATGTCCGGTTCCGCGGCGATGCGCCGGAAGAGCGGATCCTGATACTGGATCACGTGCGAGGCGACGATGGCCAGCCGGTGGGTCATCGCTTCGCCGCCAGCCTTTCGTAGAAGGCGACCGTCTCCCGCGCCACGCGCTCCCACGTATGCGCACGCGCCGTAGCCGCGGCCGCCGCACCCAGCTCCGGCCGCGCCTCGCGCGCCCGCGCCGCCACCGCCTGCGCGTCGCCCGGCGGCACGAGGAAGCCGTTGACGCCGTCGCGGATCAGATCGCGCATGCCGCCCACATCCGAGGCCACGACTACCAGGCCGCGGCTCATCGCCTCCAGGAATGCCTTGCCGAAACCCTCGAAGTACGAGGGAAAAAGGAAGACGCCGTGCCGGTCGTAGACGCGCACCAGGTCGGCGGCGGGCATCCAGTCGAGGAGCTCCACCGGCGCGCCGCCGAGGAGCGCGCGGACGGCGGCGTGGTGCTCGCGGGCGCAGACCCAGGTGCGCGTAAAACCGTCCAGCGCACGCATCGCCGCGGCCACGACCTCCGGCGCTTTGAACGGGGTGTACTGCGCGACGTACAGCACGTGCCGCAGCCGCTCCGCATCCTGCGGCGGCGCGGGCGTGTTCAGATACTCCTCCGATAGCCCCTGCGGGATCACAGCGATCCGCTCCCGCGGCACGCGCATCCGCTCGGCCAAAAAGTCGGCGTCGACCGACGCGCTGACGATGTGCCCGTCCGCCCAGCGGGCGATGTTCACCGAGTTGCGGATCACCAGCGGCGCAAGGGCGGCGCTCGCCGCGCGGCGGATCAGCGGGCGGTCATCCTCGCGGATCCAACGTCGCCGCTGCTCCTCGGCGTTCAGCTCGAAACCGTGCGAGCGATGCACGAAGACGCCGCGCTCTCCGCTCCTGCGCCACAGCTTCGCCGCGCGCCAGGCGTGCGGCTGGTTGGCGTGGACGGCGTCGTAGTTGCGCCCGAGGCGTTTGGCCACCTTGTCGCGCATGGCGCGCGGCAGCTCGACGGCGTAGTGCAGGTTCCAGTGCCGGATGCGGTGCGGCAGGTCCTCCCGCCATACCTCGTCGATCTCGTGCCCGAGACGTTTGAGCGCCTCCACCGTCCGCACCTCGGTGCCGGCCGCGCCGGAGTGCGGATCGCGCGGCAGGTCGGCCAGGAAGAGGATGCGCATCAGGTCAGCAGCGCCTGCAAATAGCGGAGCCAGGCCTTGGCCATCAGCGGGCACTCGGCGATGGCCCGGCGCAGGTAGCGCCGCGCGCGCCGGTCGCGGTTGCGTCGGAGGGCCTCGCCGATGAAGTACCACCCCTTGGCCGCGCCGCAACGCCCCTTCGTCGCCGGCCTTTTGATGTTCGCGGCGCGGGCGATGACCTCCGCGTCATCACCGCCCCGCCGCCGCGCCAACAGCGCCTCGTGCGAGAGCCGCGCGCAGGCCATCTGCGCCTCGCGCGATGCGGAGCTGATCGTCGCCGGCTCGATCATCACCGTGAACAGCACCTCTTCGATCATCCGGAATCTGCCGACCTCGGCCAGACGGTACCAGAGGTCCCAGTCCTGCCCGAAGTAGAACGCCGCGCGGTAGCCGCCCGCTTTTTCGTACGCGTCGCGCCGGAACATCACCGCGCCGTGTGCCGTCGGGCCGTCGATCACGCCGTGCTGCTGGTTCGTATCGATGATGTCGATGGCCTGCTTGCCGACGCCCGTGCCGCGCGAGGTGTAGAGATGTTCCCCCTCCGGGCCGACGTACTCGGTCCAGCAGGAGACGAAGGCCAGCGTCTCATCCTCATCGAGCGCCTGCTTCTGCAGGATCAGGCGTTTTGGATGCGAGAAGTCGCCCGTGTCATGCCGCGCGATGTATCGGCCACGCGCCGCGGCACAGCCGGCGATGAGCGCCTTCGTCAGGCCGGCATTCTCCTGCCTGATGACGCGCACTCGCGGGTACTCGCGAAGGATGTCCGGCGTCTCGTCGGTGGACCCGTCATCCACCACGATCAATTCAAAGTCGACATCCTCCTGGGCAAGGATGCTCTCCAGCGTGGCGCGGAGGGTGGCGGCGCCGTTGTAGACGCCCATCACGACCGAGACCGCGGGCCCCTCACCCGGCGCTTCGCGCCACCCTCTCCCCGCGAGCGGGGCGAGGGTTCTTCTTCGTGGCCCTCTCCCCGCAAGCGGGGCGAGGGTTCTTCTTCGTGGCCCTCGCCCCGCGTCAGCGGGGAGAGGGTGGCCGAAGGCCGGGTGAGGGGCGTCGCTCATCGCCACCGCTCCAGCGCTTTGGCCATCCGCCCCGCGGCGCGTGCGCCGAAGAGCGAGGCGAACGCGCCGTACGCCTTCACGTCCCACCGCTGCTCAATGCCCGCGGCGAGGGCCAGGAGCCGCTTCGACTCGGCGGTGAGCCCCGCCGCACCGCACTGCCGGGCAAGGTGGAACAGCTCGCGCGAGAAGGTGCGCATCTCCGGCGCGTCCTCGCCCATGCCGCCGCGGCGCGCGTGGGAGAGGATCAGCTCGTGCGCCTTTGCCCGATAGCGCAGCGCCTCGGGCGTGGTCGCGCCGGAGAGGCGTCCCTCGTCGTGCTCGTGCACCTCGGCCACCACCTCGTCGACGAATGCCAGCCGCACGCCGAGGGCGGCGACGCGGGCGTCGTACTCCCAGTCCTCTTCCACGCGCAGAGTGGTCCAGGGGCCGGCGGCGTCGGTGACGGCGCGGCGGTAGAGCGGCGTCGGCGTGTCCCACCAACGGTGCAGCAGGAACGACGGGAACATCGTCTCGCGGGCGACCATCGGCGGCTTCCAGGTCGGCGCGAGCTCGTTGCCCCGAGCATCGATGTAGCGCGTCCGGCCGTAGGCCACGCCGTGCTCCGGCCGCATCGCCGCGAGCTGCAGCTCGAACTTGCGCGGCAGGAGGCGGTCGTCGCTGTCGAGATATTGGATGAAGTCCCCCCGCGCGGCGAGGCGTCCCGACTCGCGCGCCGCCCCCGGCCCTCCGTTCTCGCGGCGCAGCGCGCGGATGGCGTCGTGCGCGCCGGCGAGCGCCGCGATGGCCGCCGGCGTTTCGGAATCGGTCGAGCCGTCGTCGACGATCACGATTTCGATCGGGCGGTGCGTCTGGGCCAGCACCGACTCCAGCGCGCGGCGCAGCATCGCCGCGCGGTTGAAGACCGGGATGATGGTGGTGACGAGCATCCGCCTCGATGCTACCCTCAAAAAACGCGTGAAGTACCTTCCACAACTCGACTCCCTCCGCGCGCTGGCCGTCGCAGGAGTCGTCGTCTACCACCTCGGGCTGCCGTCGCCGTGGGGTGTGGTGCGGTGGGGCGGAGCGGGGGTGGAGCTCTTCTTCGTCCTCAGCGGCTTCCTCATCACCGGCATCCTGCTCAACGCGCGGGACAAGATCGACGCAGGCCGCGAGACGCGCGGAGACGCCGTCCGCCTCTTCTACATCCGGCGCTGCCTGCGCATCTTTCCGGTCTACTACCTGACGCTCTTCATCGTGGCCGGCATCGGCATCGGCGCCGCGCGGCCGACGCTGCCCTGGCACCTCGCCTACCTCTCGAACGTCTACTTC
>DATEOX010000335.1:0-2828 GCA_035273585.1 Thermoanaerobaculia bacterium | reverse complement strand
CCTATTTGACGGTGGCGACGGGCGCAACGGTGGACGGCGCGTCGGGATAGTCGCGGCGGTCGACCATCTCGGCGATGGGGACCTCGATCACCGGCACGAGGACGCCGGCGATCGTGGCGGTCATCTTCGTCGGCCGCGCCTTGTCGATCTTCGCCGCGACGCGGACCTTCACCGCCTTCGGGTCGAGCAGCGCGACGCCGTTGGCCTTGAGCTGCAGCGCGGGGATCAGCACGTCCGCATTGCCCGGCACGTTCTGCATCACCAGCTTCGCGTTCTGCGCGCCGGGAGCGGTGAAGGAGACGGTGATGTTGCCCGGCGGCACGTCGAGGAGGAGGAAGGCGCCGGTGTCGGCCACGCCGCCCGACACGTACGGCGCGTTCTCCACCCAGATGTTCGTCGACTGGAAGAGCTGCACGCGGCGCGCGCTCTCCGTCTCGACGGTGCGGAAGGCGCCGTTCGAGGATCCGTCGACGTCGGCGATCCAACCCCGGAGACTGATCGGCTCCTTGGCCAGGTGCGCGCTGGGCAGCTCTCCGGTGCATGCGGCGAGCAGCAGCACGACCGCCAGAACAGGTGCGCTTCTCATCGTTTCAGAGCGTACCACGCGATCCCGATGCACTCGTGCAGCATGATCACCGTGTCGCTCGCGCCGTCGCCGGACGGCAGCACGTCGTTGATGACGAACGGGTCGAGCTCCGTCCGCGCGGGATGGACGATGACGCGCTCGAAACGGCGGCGAAAGACCATCCGCGCCCGGCGCATGTGCCAGTCGTTCGTCACGATGCCGACGGCGGTCTTCGGCGGAATGCCCAGCCGCAGCAGGCCCTCCGGATGCTCGATGGTGCGCGTCGACCAGGTGTCGATCGAGACGTTCGCCGGCGGGACGCCGAGCTGCACGGCCAGGGCGCGCATCAGCTCCAGGGTGCGCGTCGACGTGCCGGTCGGCGTCACGTCGGCGCCGGTCATGATGACCCGCGCCCGCGGATGCTCGCGCCACCAGCGCACCCCTTGCACCACGCGGCTGGTGGTGGCCGGGTTGAGCAGGTCGACCCGCCGATAGGAGCCCGCGCTGAGGATGGCGATCACCTGCGGCTCGCCGGCGTCAGGGGGCACGGCCAACGCGCGGATCAGCATGGTGGCGGTGAGCTCCATCGAGCAGAGCCACATCAGGACGATCACCGCCATCATTGCCCGGAGCGCGCCGCGCTTGCCGCGGCGGGCCAGGATCAGGCAGACGATGGCGACGAGGAGCAGCACGAAGAGCGGCTGCGTCAGCGCCTTTCCGGGGAAGAGAAGCCACCGCCGCACGGTCGGCGGACGATAGCACGCATGCGATAATCGCCGGGAAAATGAAGCGCGTCGCCCCTCTCGTCCTCCTGGCGGTCCTCGTCCCCCTCGCCTCGATCGTGCTTGCCCAGCAGCCCTCGCAGGCCACCCTGCGCACGGCCGCCGGCGACCGTCCCATCACCGCCGTCCAGATGGGCGGCCAGACCTACTTCTCGGCCAACGACGTGATCGCCGCCCTCGGCGGCACGATCACGCCCGACAGCACCGGCTTCCGCGTCACGCTCAACAACGCCGTGGCCGCGTTCGGCCCGGACAGCCGCTTCGGCGTCGTCCGCGACGACCTCATCGAGATGCCCGTCCCGCCGGTGATCGTCGATGGCAAGCCGTACGTCCCCTGGCAGTTCTTCCACGGCTTCCTCGCCCGGGCCATCGACAGCGAGGCGGCCTGGGACCCGGCCGCCCGCGTGCTGACCATCCGCTCCGCGCAGCACGACATCATCTCCGTGCAGGCCTCGGTCACCAACGTGCAGGACATCACCAAGCTCGTCCTCACCCTCAGCGGCCCGGCCGAGTACGGCATCATCCGCCAGCCCGGCGCCTACACCATCGCCTTCCGCACCCCCATCCACGCGCCGTTCACCGAGCAGGCGGTGGAGGACCCGTACGTGCAGAAGCTGACCTTCGCCGGCAACGAGCTGCGCATCCAGCTCTCCGGGCCGGACGTCGTCGGCGACGCCTACAAGCTCGAGAACCCCTTCCGCGTCGTGCTCGACTTCCGCAAGGGAGCGGCCACCGCGCCGGGCGTCGTGCCGCCGTCGGCGTCCAGGCCGGTCGACCAGCCCGGCATCCGGACCATCGTCATCGATCCCGGCCACGGCGGGCGGGAGGTGGGGGCCATCGGACCGGGCGGGACGATGGAGAAGGACGCGACGCTCGCCGTCTGCCGCAAGCTGGCCGTCTCCCTCGGCAGCAAGCTCGGCGCGCGCGTGGTGCTCACCCGCGACGAGGACGCCGTCGTCTCCCTCGACCAGCGGACGGCCATCGCCAACCAGTACAAGGCCGACCTCTTCCTCTCCGTGCACATGAACGCCGCGGTGGTGAAGGGCGCCCACGGCTCGGAGACCTACTTTTTGTCGTTGGATGCTTCCGATGAGCTGGCGAAGAAGGCGGCCGAGGCGGAGAACGCGGTGTCGGCGGCGGCGCAGCCGACCGCGTCGAGCGATCTGAAGCTCATCCTGTGGGACCTGGCCCAGCAGGAGTACATCAACGAGTCGAGCAAGTTCGCCTCGGCCATCCAGGAGGAGATGAACCGCGCCACGGGCGTGCAGAACCGGGGCGTGAAGCAGGCGCCGTTCAAGGTGCTGGTGGGGGCCACGATGCCGGCGGCGCTGGTCGAGGTGGCGTTCATCACCAACCCCGACGAAGAGGCGAAGCTGAAGAAGGACGACTACCAGAACATGGTCGTCGAGGCCATCACGCGTGCCGTGCAGCGCTACAAGATGGACTACGAGACGCGCATCGGCGTCGTGCAGCCGCCCCCC
>DATEOX010000334.1:0-2415 GCA_035273585.1 Thermoanaerobaculia bacterium | reverse complement strand
AAACCCGC
Source organism: Thermoanaerobaculia bacterium (assembly GCA_035273585.1). Taxonomy (GTDB): domain Bacteria; phylum Acidobacteriota; class Thermoanaerobaculia; order Gp7-AA8; family Gp7-AA8; genus JAFAVZ01. Next base: position 2,407 of record DATEOX010000334.1, on the reverse strand, counting down.
CGCCGGGCGTGATCGGGCCGTGGGCGATGATGTACGCGGCCAGCACGACGGTCGGGCCGACGAGGAGCACCGTGATCAGCCGCACCGCGTTCGACGCGCCGGCGACCTGGCGCCCGCTGGCGTCGTCGTCGGGCGGGCCCTCCTCCTCGTCGCGGCCCTCGCGGAGGATCAGCGCGAGTCCGAGGACGGCGGCGAAGAGGATGAACTCCTCCCCGAGGGTGTCGAAGCCGCGGTAGTCGAAGTTGACCGCGGTGATCACGTTGGTGGCATGTCGTTCGGGCACGGCGACGTGGTTGAGCACCAGTCCGTAGACGCCGTGGTAGTCGCCGAACGACGGGATCCCGCCCAGCGCCCAGACCATGAGCCCGGCGAGGACGAGGGCCGAGACGAGGAACAGCGTGCGGCGGGTCGCGAACGAGATCTCGCCCGGCCGGCGGTGGGGATGGGCGGTCTCGCCGGCGCTCACGAGTCGCGGTCGCTGATCTTGGCCAGCGCGAGCAGGATGATCGTCGGCAGGGCGACCGAGCCGATGACGATGCTCGACAGAGCCACGTCGGGCGCCGCGAAGGTGAAGAACAGGATGCCGAGGGAGAGGCCGTAGAAGCTCGCGACGATCGCCTGTCGAAGCGGGTCGCGGGCGGCCACGACGGCGAGGGCGCCAAGGGCGACGAGGACCAGCGCGGCCACCTGCAGCGCGGTCATCGGTTCTCGATCGTCGCCTTCTCGGCCGGCTCGAGCGCCCAGCGCCCGCGCTTGCGGATGCGGGCGGCGCGCGCGGTGGCGTGGACGAGCACCGTGTTGAGCACGATCAGCAGGAGCGCGACGACGATCGACTTGATCCCGGCCTGCGAGCCGATGCCCTCCTGGATCACCACCGCGGCGGCGATGAGCACCGGGCTGACCACCGAGGCCGGCGCGGTGTAGTGCAGGCCGTCGTAGGCGTCGGACGCCAGCAGGACGCCGAGGCACGAGAGGACCGAGACGAGCACGGCCACGCCGACCAGCACGGCGACGACGACGTCGACGACGCTCACACCCAGCGCTCCAGGAACCGCGCGAAGGCCAGTCCGCCGCCGAACGACAGCACGGCGGACACGACGGCCAAGTCGAAGAACGGCTGGCGGTGCGTGCCCTGGGCGATGACCAGCAGGACCAGCGTCGTGACCGTGCCGGCCAGTTCGAGCGCGACGAGCGCCTCGAAGATCGAGCGGCGCACGCAGACCCAGAGCAGTGGAATGACGCCGGCCAGCATCACCGTTCCGGCGACCAGCCAGCCGGTGCTCACCGGGAGGATGGAGGCGGCCGCGATCACTCGACCAGCTGGTGCAGGAGCATCGCGCCCGTGTCGTCGTCGTAGCCGACGACGTACGTGTTGGGGGCGATCGAGGCCTCGATCTTGTACAGCGCGCGCCGCACCTCGTCCGCCGGGTCCTCGCCGGTGTGCGGGAACATCTCGCAGACGAAGCGGCCCCGGACGCGCTCCCGGCGGACCAGGGCGCGCGTGAGGATCGCGAACACCATCCACGTCTCCTGGACGACCCGCCACGGCAAGATCCACATCCCGGCGAGCCAGCGGAGCTTGACGCGCGCCTGGATCAGGCCCTGCGCCTGCACCGCCTCGGCGGCGGTGGCACCGATCGCGGCCGAGATCACGCCGACGATCTCCTCCTGCCAGTTCAGCGTCACCACGAGCGCCAGCCAGACGACGTTGAGGACGGCGAACCAGGCCAGCCAGATGGCGATGCGGCGGTGTGCTCGCACCATCTACGCAAGATCCCTTGCACGTCGGACGGAACGAATTCGCCGGTCTAGAGCGGAATTCGCGGGCAGCGACCTGCGGCTTTCGGTGCCCCTGGGCTTCCGTCCGCGGGCCTCCTTAGCTTACGAACGCATGTTCCCCCGCGACCTCCATCGGCCTCCGAACGCGCGCACGTTCGGTGCCCGCCTTCAGGCGGCGCTCGCGCGTGTCCTCGAGGCCGCCGGCGGCGACGCGGAGTGGGAGGCGGCGGAGCCCGAGCCTTGGGTGGGTCCGCCGCATCCGCACCGCCGCCCCCTGCGCCGGCCCTTCATGCCGCGCCGGCCGGGCATGGTCGCAAGCCGCGAGCAGGTGTGCCTGACGCCGATCGGCCGCAGGGCCAACGGCGCTCAGGCCGCCTCCCGCGGGCTCGTACGGGCTCGCTGAGGGGCGCCGTCGGCCGGAGCCCTCAGCCGATCCGCTCCGCGAGCTCGACGATGATCCCCTCCGGGCCGCGAACGTAACAGAGCCGATAGCTGTCTTCGTAGCGCTTCGGGGCGAAGGGATGGTGCGGCTCCGGGCCGCTGCGGTAGTGCTTGAGAAGCAGGTACTTCGGCATCAGTGTCTCCTGGTGTCGTCGGCCCGCGCCTTTCGTGGCCGTTCACCTGGTGA
>DATEOX010000333.1:0-6540 GCA_035273585.1 Thermoanaerobaculia bacterium | reverse complement strand
ATCTCACCTCCGGACTGGAGGACGCCATGCGCCGCAATCGCCGCGAAGCAGGGGAAGGAAACTTCGGATGTCTGGTCGGGCTGATCATCCTGCTCATCGGCGTCTTCATCGCCTTCAAGATGATCCCGGTGAAGGTGCGCGCGGCCGAGCTCCGGCAGACGATCCAGGACGAAGCCAAGTCCGCCGGCTCGCACAACGACGAGCGCATCATGAAGGCCATTCTGGCCAAAGCCGAGGAGCAGAACCTCCCGGTCACCGAAGACAACGTGACCATCGAGCGCCGCAACAGCAACAGCCAGATCCTGATCGACGTCGACTACGTGGTGCCGATCAAGTTCCCCGGCTACGTCTACCAGTGGAAACAGCACCACCACTTCGACAACCCGATCTTCTGAGCCGCGGGTGTCATCCTGAGCCCCACAGAGAGCGAAGGATCCGTGCCGATCTCGCGCCGCGCCTGAAGGTGCGGATCCTTCGGCGTCTTCGCGCCTCAGCATGACACCGGCGCCTCGTCTTCCACCTCGAAGATGACCGTCTCCCACCCCGTCTTGTCAACGATGGGTGCGGCCTTCGTCTGTTCTTCGTCTCGCTCGATGATGATGAATTCGCAGTCCGGCCAGTTCGTCATGCCGCGGCGATGATTCGAAGCGCATTCCTCGGCTTGGCTCGCCGCTAACGTGCTGAACGAGCTCCGCTTGTCGCGCGAACCGCCGCGGCGCGCGTGTCAAGAACTTCTGCGCAGCGGATCAAGAGGCCGCAGTCGCCGCGCGCTGCGCGCCGTGGGCGCGCTCCCACTCCTCACCCTCGGGCGAGAAGTAGCTGATGCGCGCCTTCTTGTACTCGCGGGTCGGGTAGAGCGCCTGCTTCTCGGTCAGGCCGGTATCGATGGCCAGATCGTTGATGATCGACTCGCACTCGTCCACCGAGCGGCCGTGCACGATGGTGTAGAGGTTGTACGGCCAGTCGCTGTACACCGGGCGCAGGTAGCAGTGCGACACGGCCTTGTTCTGCGACATCTTCGCGCCGAACTCGTCGACGCGGTCCGCAGGGACGACCCACACGCCCATCGCGCTGGCGGAGAAGCCCGGCTTGCGGGCGGTGACGTGCGCGCCGAAGCGGCGCATCTGGCCGCGCTTGAGCAGCGCGCGGGCCGCGGCGAGGATCTCGTCCGCGCCGAGGGTGGTGTTCTTGGCCAGCGCGTCGAAGGGACGCGGCTGGAGCGGCAGATCGTGCTGCAGCAGGCGCACGGCCTCCACCTCGGCGGGACTGAGCGGCGTGTAGTCGGGATGCGGATCGGCGTCGCCGGCGAGCATCTCGTGGCCGTCCGAGCTGCTGCTCTTGAAGAGCTTCAGCGTCGGGAGCGGGCGCACCACGTCACACTCCGCCTCCTCGGCCAGCACCTCGATCGTCTTCTCCAGGCCCAGGCGCGAGGAGGGGGAGACGGCGAGCGTGAACCAGAGGTTGAAATCGTGGTTGCGGCGGTAGTTCTGCGTGACGCCGGGATGGGCGTTGATCACGTTCGCCGCGTCGTCGATGCGGTCCGGGTTGACGCGCGCCGCCACGAGGCAGGAGCGGTAGCCGAGGGCGCGCATGTCGAACTGCGCGGCGAGGGCGCGAACGAGACCTTCGCGCTTGAGCCGTTCCGTCCGCTTGATGACTTCCTTCTCCGACATGTCGATCATCTGGCCGACGACCGCGTAGGGGGTGGAAGAGAGTGGTATTTCGCCTTGCAGAGCACCCAGGAGATCCCGGTCCCGTTGATCGATTTCCTGCATACGATCCCTCGCCCGATGTTTTGAGGTCTGCTGTTGGAGGACGCGGCGATTGTAGCGCACTACCACGGATCGCGCGGCGGCATTTCCGAGCTTGTACGGATGAGTTTCGGATATTGACTTTCGTCCAGACGCTTTTCCGGATTTTCGGCTGAAAAGAGCTCCCGGTGCCGCCGCGCCGCCATCTCCGCCGCGGCCCGGTCGATGCCCGAAAAATCGCGCGGGAACGGATCGAGGCGGCGCAGCGCGGCATCGAAGAGCCGCACGCCGCCGCGGTACGTCCCCCGCTGCACGTGGTGATACGCGGCCGCGAGCTGAATCATCCCCTGCAGGAACTGCTCGACGTCCGTCTCCGCCTCGAGCCAGAGCTCTTCCCACGACTCGTGCGCATGCCAGAACTGGCGGGCGTTGAAGTGGGCCACGCCTTCGAGGAACTTCGCGGCGTACTCGGTCAATCCTCCGCCCGCGTCCCTTTGCGCAGCGTCTCGCACATCGCCGCCGTGAAATCGGCCGTGGTGCCCGTGCCGCCGATGTCGCGCGTGCGGTGCTCGGGTCCCGAGGCCAGCACCTTGGCGATGGCGTCGCTGATGCGCTTGGCCGAGCCCATCTCGCCGATGTGGTGCAGCATCAGGACGGCCGACTGCAGCAGCGCGAGCGGATTGGCCTTGTTCTGGCCCGCGATGTCCGGCGCGCTGCCGTGCACGGCCTCGAACACCGCACCGGCCTCGCCGATGTTCGCCCCCGCCACGACCCCCAGCCCGCCCACGAGGCCCGCGGTCAGGTCGGAGACGATGTCGCCGTAGAGGTTCTCCAGCAGCAGGACGTCGAACTGGTTGGGGTTGACCACCAGCTGCATGCAGAGATTGTCGATGATCCTGTCGTCCGCCTCGATGTTCGGGTAGTCCTTCGAGACCTCGCGGAAGCACTGCAGGAAGAGGCCGTCCGACATCTTCATGATGTTCGCCTTGTGCACGGCCGTGACCCTGCGCCGGCCGTGAGTCATGGCGTAGTCGAAGGCGAACTTGGCGATGCGCGTCGAAGCGCGGCGGGTGATGATCTTCAGCGACTCGACCACGCCCGGCACCACCTCGTGCTCCAGACCGCTGTAGAGGTCCTCGGTGTTCTCGCGGACGACGATCAGATCGACGTCCTCGTAGCGGGTGACGATGTTCGGCATCGACTTCACCGGCCGCAGGTTGGCATAGAGGTCGAGCGTCTTGCGCAGCCGGACGTTGATGGACGAGAAACCGGTGCCGACCGGCGTCGTCACCGGCCCCTTGAGCGCGACTTTGTTGCTGAGGATGGAGTCGAGCACGTCCTGCGGCAGCGGATCGCCGAAGCGGCTGATGGCCTCCGCGCCGACGAAGTACTTGTCCCATTCGATGTCCACCCCGGCGCATTCGACGATGGAGACGACGGCGGCCGTCACCTCGGGGCCGATGCCGTCACCGGGCAGGAGCGTGATCTTGTGCTTGGCCATGGCTGTGAATCCTTTCCAGAGTCTGGCGGGAGCGCTCGAGGTCGAAGTCCATCGGCAGGAGCGACGCCAGCGGGGCGAACTGCGGCAGCTCGTCCAGGCAGCGCCGCACGCTCTCCAGCGTCGGCGGGATGAAGGCGAGGTAGTGCAGCTTCCCGCGCTCGATCGGCTGGCGCGAGAAGGTGCCGAGGATCTTGATGGAGCGCTGCAGCAGGGTCTCGAAGTAGTGGCGGCGGAGGTCGGGATCGGCGTTCGTCCGCCGCCCGTAGTACTCGACGAGCTCCAGCTCCGTCTCGTCGCCGAGGACGCGTCCGACGCCGCGGTCGCGAAGGAGCGAGGCCAGATCGTACGTCGCCGGCCCCATTCTCATGTCCTGATAGTCGATCAGAAAAAGCTGATCGTTAACGATATGAATATTCTGGCCGTGATAATCGCGGTGCGTTAGCACGTACGGCTGCGAGGCCACATTCTGGGCCAGCATTCTGAAGAGCGGTTTCAATGCTTCCGCGTCCTCGTCCGGCGCCCCCATCAGCTTCCCGACGTAGAAATCGCGAGTCATCTCCAGCTCGTTGGCGAAAAAGTCCGCGGTGAACGGCGGGTTGATGTCCCGGCCCGGCGCGCGCTGGAAGTCCACCAGGAGATCGACCGCGGCGCGGTAGTGGCGCAGCCCAGCCACCCGGTCCTCGTGCAGGATGTCGAACAGCGTCCGGTCGCCGATGTCCTGCTGCAGCGCGGACGACTCCCCCTCGGCGATCAGCTCCGGCACGCGGGCGTGCGGCGACACGGCACGGTAGGCGGCGAGAAAGCGGTGGAGCTGCGGCAGCAGCTCGGGCGGGTACCAGGCCAGGATGTAGGTGCGGCCGTCGGCTGTGGCCACGCGGTAATACGCGCGCACCGAGGCGTCGCCGCGCAGGGGGCGCGCCACCCACGAATCCCCCAGACGTCCGCGGACGAACGCCGCGGCGTCGGCAGGAAGCGCGTCGGTGGAGGTCATGGCCGCTCGCTTTCCAGCGGATCAGGTGCGGGGCTTCGATTCTTCGGCGGTGGCGGCCCGGATGGTGATGGAGTCGATGGTGACCGGCTCCACCGGCCGCTCGTTGACGGTCTTGCCGTGGACGATCTTGTCCGCTACGTCCATCCCCTTCGTCACCTGCCCGAAAACGGTGTACTGGTTGTCCAGGAAGGTCGAGTCCTTGACCACGATGAAGAACTGCGACGAGGCGCTGTCCGGGCTGTTCGAGCGGGCCATGGAGACGATGCCGCGCTTGTGGGGGATCTTGTTGAACTCCGCCTTCAGCTTGTTCGGGGAGCCGCCGGTGCCCCAGGTGTACGGCTCGCCCGACTTCGTGTTCGGGTCGCCGCCCTGGATCATGAAGTCGGGGATGACGCGGTGGAACTTCGTGCCGTTGTAGAAGCCCTGCTCGGCCAGGGTGAGGAAGTTCTTGACGTGGTTCGGGGCAACGTCCGGGAAGAAGCGGATGTCGATCTCGCCCGCGGACGTATGGATCTCGGCCACCTTCGGCTCGTTGTCGCTCATTGCACTCGTCTCCTTCATGGCCGCGGGAGGGGCGGCGGTCTCGGTTGCGGTGGGCGGCGGGGCCGTCGTCTCCGTTCCGGCGACGGTGGTGCTTTCCGTCTGCGTGCCAGAGGTCGTGTCGCCTCTCGGCGCGCAGGCCGCGGCAAGCGCCACGAGCGCCGCGATCATCAGTCGTTTCAAGAGTCCTCCTTGCTCGTGCCGCGGCCGGGAGGGCGGGCGGCGGGGGCGAATGCTAGCCTCCCGCATACGTCCGGCGCAATGCGGCCGCGGAGGGCGGCCCCTTCTTCAGGGGCCGACGAGCATCACCGGGCGCATCGGCTGCGCGGTGAGGAGGATGTCCCCCTCCTCGGCGTACAGCTCGACGCGCTCGCCGCCGCCGTTGATCTTGCCCGTGGCCCGGATGCGCATCCGGTTGTTGCCGGCGGGCTCGCGGCGGATCTGGAGGCCGGCGAAGTCGCTGCGGATGGTGTGCGCGTCGGCGTCGCTGGTGACCAGCGTGGCGTCGATGTCGGCGCTGAACTTCGGAGCCGCGTTCAGCACCACGCTTCCCTGGCTGGTCTTCGCCGTCACCGTCGTCGTCAGCAGGTTCGCGTCGACGTTGATGGTGATGTCGCCCGAACGGGTGTCAGCGTTCACCGGGCCGGAGGCCTGGCGCACGATGATGTCGCCGCCGCCGGAGTGGAGGCGGGTGCCGGGAGCGCCGGCGTAGAGGACGCGAATGAGGCCGCCGTCGGTGGAGATCTCGCCGCCGGCGCGCGCCGCCTGCACGAGGACGTCGCCCGCCTTCGTGTAGGCGTTGAGCGTGCCGATGACGTCGCCGATGTCGAGCGGGCCACCGCCGGAGAGGACGGTCGCGCTGCCCAGGATGCGCCCGAGGTGCACCTCGCCGGCGCCGGTCTCGATCTTGGCACTGCCGCGCACCTGGCCGATGCGGACGTTGCCGATGTTCGTCGCGTAGGCAAAGTTCCCCTCGAAGATCGGCAGGTCGATGGTGCGCGCGACCGTAACCGGACCGATCGTTCCTTCCGTGGCGCGGACGGAGCGCGCGTCGGTGGGGCGCGAGCCCTTGCGCAGCAGCGTCACGTTGCCGGTCATGGCCGCCGTGGCCAGGGTCGGGCCGCCGGCGTTGAGCGCGCCGCGGTAGCCGGTGCCGACCACGCGCCCGCGGATCGGCAGGTTGGTCAGGAAGTCGCCCTTGATCGTCTCCGCCACCCACTGGAAGCGGGCGTCGGGGACGACCGCCACCTGGATCTGACCGTTGACCGTGGTCAGGCTGACGTTCGCAGACGGCCGGCCGTTCGGGTCGTAGACGATCGTGCCGTTCACGCTGTCGACCGTCACCGGGCCGACGGCGTTCTCCAGGAAGACCGTGCCGTTGAGGTTCTTCACCGTGACGGCGCCCCGCACGTTGGAGACGCGGATGTGATCGCTGGTGCTCGACTCGATCCGGACGCTCGCCGTGCGCGGGACGCGGATCGAGTAGTTCACGTTCGTCGTCCAGCGGACGCTGTGCACCATCGGGACGAGGGTGCGGATGGTCGCGTTGCGCTCGTCGCCGGCGACGTAGATCGCCGTCTGCTCCTTCGCCTCGTCCACCGCGGCCGCATCGGCGCCGCGGGTGAGCCGCTCGGCGAGGATGGAGACGATGCCGCCCTCGACGCCGACCACGTCGATGTTGCCCGTCGGGTTGGCAATCCAGACCACGCCGTCGGCGTTGAGCGGGACCTCCTTCGTCCACTGCTGCCGGAAGGAGA
>DATEOX010000332.1:0-5351 GCA_035273585.1 Thermoanaerobaculia bacterium | reverse complement strand
CCGGAAGAAGTATGCCGACGCCTGCCGCGAGCTGCTTCGCATCTGGGGCGTCGGCTACCGCGCCTGAACCTCACTCCGCCGTCAGCGGCCCCTCCGCCCGCCCTTCGATGAACTGGCGCACGATGGGATTCGTCGACTGTTGGAACTCCTCGGGGGTGCCCTGCTCGACGATCTGGCCTTTGAAGAGCATGGCCACGCGGTCGGCGATCTTGAAGGCGACCTTCATGTCGTGAGTGATCGTCACCGTGGTCGTGTGCAGGGTCTCGTCCATTTCCACGATCAGCTCGGCGATGACGTCGCTGATGACGGGGTCGAGGCCGGTGGTCGGCTCGTCGAAGAGGAGGATCTCGGGCTGGAGGGAGATGGCGCGGGCGAAGCCGACGCGGCGGCGCATGCCGCCGGAGAGCTCGGCCGGCCGCTTCGGGGCCACGTCGCGCGCGAGGTGGACCAGGTCGAGGCACTCGTCGACGCGCTCCTTCACCTCCTGATTCGTCATCTTCGTGTGCCGGCGCAACGGGAAGGCGATGTTCTCGGCCACGGACATCGAGTCGAACAGCGCTCCTTCCTGGAAGGCCATGCCGAAGTGGCGGCGGAAGCGGTTCAGGTCGACCTCGCGCATGACCGTGATGTCCTCGCCGGCCACCAGCACGCGGCCGCGGTCGGGGCGGAGGAGGCCGATGATGTGCTTGAGCGTCACGCTCTTGCCCGTGCCCGAGCCGCCGACGATCACCACCGTCTCGCCGGGATAGACGTCGATGGACATGTCGCGCAGCACGTCCTTCCCGCCGAAGGACTTGTAGACGTGCTGGAGGGAGATGATCGGTCCTTCGGCGCTCATCAGAAGAGGATCTTGGTCAGGAAGAAGTCGGTGAAGAGGATGATCAGCGACGAGCTGACCACGGCGTTCGTCGTGGAGCGGCCGACGCCTTCCGCGCCGCCGAAGGTGTAGTAGCCGCGCACGCAGCCGGTGAGCGTCAGGATCAAACCGAACACGGCTGCCTTCACCAGCCCCGACCAGAGGTCATTGATGTGCAGGAACTGGTAGGTGTTCTGCGCGTAGACGACGCCATTCGCGCGGAGGAGCTTCACCGCCACGAGATAGCCGCCGCCGATGCCTAGCGCATCGCCGAGGATGACGAGGAGGGGGACCATGGCGATGCCGGCGATGACGCGCGGGACGAAGAGGTAGTGCACCGGATCGGTGGCCAGCGCCTTGAGCGCATCGATCTGTTCGGTGACGCGCATCGTCCCGATCTCGGCGGCCATCGACGAGCCGACCCGGCCGGTGACCATCAGCCCGACCAGCACCGGCGAGAGCTCGCGGAGCATGGCCAGGGCCACAACGCTGCCGACGAAGTTCTCGGCGTGCACGCGCTGGAAGCCGTTGAAAGTCTGCAGCGCGAGGACCATGCCGGTGAACATCGAGGTGAGGAAGACCACCGGGATGGAGTCGACGCCGACACGCACCATCTGGCGCATCCACTCCTTGATCTCCCACGGCGGGCGGAAGACCCAGACGGTCGTCCGCCAGAGCATACGGAACCAGAGCCCCGTCTGCTCGAAGATCTTGATGACGAAAAAGCCGAACTTCTCGAGGACTGCAGTCATGAGTCGTGATGCACGCGCGGGACGCGCGCGCCGATGCCGGTGAACACCTCGTAGGCGATTGTACCGGTCCTGGTCGCGAACTCTTCCGCCGTGATGCGCCCTTCACCTTGCGTGCCGAGGAGGACGACCTCGTCGCCGTAGGCGGCGGGGAGATCGGTGACGTCGATGGTGACGAGGTCCATGGAGACGCGGCCGACGATCGGCGCGCGGCGGCCGCGCACCAGCACCTCGCCGTTGTTCGAGTGGCGGCGGCTGAAGCCGTCCGCGTAGCCGACGGGGAGCGTGGCGATGCGGCTCGGGCGCGGCGCGCGCCAGGTCGTGCCGTAGCCGACCGGGTGGCCGGCGGGCAGCTCTTTGAGGCGCATGATCTGCGTGCGCCAGCGGAGGACCGGCTCCGTCGGCGCGGGCGGGCCGGGGCCGAAGAGGGCGATGCCGACGCGGGCCAGATCGCCGGGGCGGACCAGGCGGCGGAGCGTCGCGCCGCTGTTGGCGAAGTGATGCAGCGGCGCCTCGATGCCTGCCGCGCGCAGAGTGGCGATCATCCGGTCGTAGTTTGCGATCTGCGTCTCCGTGTAGTCGTCGCCCTCCACGTCGGCGTTGGCGAAGTGGGTGTAGATGCCGTCGATGCGCAGCCGCTTTGCGCCGCGGATCATCTCGATGACTCGCGGCAGCTCGCGCTCCGTCACCCCCATCCGCCCCATGCCGCTGTCGAGCTTGAGGTGGATGGCCGCGTCGGTGTCGCGGACGAGCGCCAGCTCTTCGGGGCCGACGATGCCCATCGTGATCCGCTCCTCGATCGCGGTGCGCACCTGCCGCTCCGTCAACGGCCCGAGGACCATGAGAGGTATGTCGATGCCGCCGCGGCGGAGCACGAGCGCCTCCTCGAGCAACGCGACGGCGATCATGGCCACGCGATCGCTGCAGACGCGCGCCAGCGGCAGCGCGCCGTGGCCGTAGCCGTCCCCTTTGAGCACGGCCACGAGACGCGCGCCTTCGGGCAGCATGGCGGTGATGGCCGCCACGTTGCGCCGGAACGCGCCGAGGTCGACGTCCGCCCAGGTGGGCCGGATCTCAGGCGCTCCAGACATGCAGGTTCTGCCCGTTCATCGGCCGCGAAGCGTCGGACGCCAGAAAGAGGATCGTCTCCGCGACCTCCGCCGCGGTCATCGCCGCCGGCGCGTTGCCGCTCACGCCGGCCCACATCGGCGTGTCGACCGATCCCGGGCTGACGCAGTTCACTCGCACGCCGCTCTCCTTCACCTCCACCGCCAGCGCCTCGGTCATCGAGATCACGGCCCCCTTGCTCGCGCAGTAGGAGGTGAAGCCGGGGAACTTCTCCGTCCCCGGCACGCCGGAGATCGAGGCCACGTTGACGATGGCTCCCCGGCGGGCGGCGAGCATCCGCGGCAGCGCGCGGCGGGAGGTGAGAAACGCGCCGCGGACGTTCACGGCGAAGGCGAGCTCCCACTCGTCCAGGGTCATGTCCACGAGGCGCTTCGGATCGACCATGCCGGCGTTGTTGACCAGGATCTCGCACGTGCCGAAGCGCGACTCGGCCGCGGCGAAGAGCTTCTCGACCGCCGCCAGATCGGCGACGTCGCCCGCCACGGCCAGGATGCGGTCCGGTTGCCTCGCGGCGATCTCGTGCAGCGTCTCCTCCGAGCGGGCCAGGATCGCAACGAGCGCGCCACGCTCGGCCAGGAGCTCCGCGGTGGCGCGTCCAATGCCGCTCGACGCGCCCGTCACGATGGCGACTTTCCCGGCGAACATGAAGCGGAGTCTATAATCGCGGGCGGCTGCCCCGGTACAAACAAGTCAAGCGAGGAGAGGGAAATGAACAGCGAGCTCAATAACGTGCTCCAGGCCGTCTTCCGGTGGGCCCATGTCGTGGCCGGCATCGCGTGGATTGGTCACCTCTACTTCTTCAACTGGGTCAACGGACCGTTCCAGGCGAAGATCGATGGCCCCACCAAGCGGGCCGTGAACCCCGAGCTGATGCCCCGCGCGCTCTTCTGGTTCCGCTGGGGGGCGGCCTGGACCTGGATCACCGGCATCCTGCTGGCGGGTCTCATCTACTACCACGGCCGCGTCGTGTTCGAGGACCCGATGGTGGGCAACCCGTGGCTCTGGCTGGCCATCGTCCTGGTAGTGCTGGCCGTCGGCTTCGTGGTCTACAACGCCATCATGAAGGCCGTGGCGAACAAGGTGGTGGGGGCGATCATCTGTCTCGTCCTGTTCGCCGCCGTCTACTACGTCCTCAAGTACTACGGGCACTTCAGCGGCCGCGCGCTGTACATCCACGCCGGTGCGATCTTCGGCACGATGATGGCCCTGAATGTCTGGATGGTCATCTGGCCGATGCAGAAGAAGATCATCGCCGCCACGAAGGCGGGGACGCCGCTGGCGGCCGATTCGCCGGAGGTGAAGATCGCCGGCCTCCGCTCGCGGCACAACACCTACATGTCCGTGCCGCTCGTCTTTACCATGATCAGCAACCACTACCCGACGATGTACGGCGGCTGGTATGCCGATTACTGCCTGGCCGGCGTGATCGCCATCGGCTTCTTCGTCACCTGGCTGATGTACAAGAAGGCGGCGAAGGTCCCCGGCTTCTGATGAGGCTTCTCCAGATCGACGCGTTCGCCGAGGAGGCGTTTCGCGGCAATCCGGCGGCGGTCTGCATCCTCGATCGCGAGCGTGACGCGGCGTGGATGCAGAACGTCGCCGCGGAGATGAACCTCCCCGAGACGGCGTTCCTGCTGGCCGGCGACGGCCAGTGGTCGCTGCGCTGGTTCACGCCGGCCGTGGAGGTGGACCTCTGCGGCCACGCCACGCTGGCCAGCGCGCACGCGCTGTGGCAGGAGTCGCTTCTCCCCGAAAGCGAAACGGCGCGCTTCAGCACGCGCAGCGGCCTGCTCACCGCCGCGCGTCGCGACGACCTGATCGAGCTCGACTTTCCGGTGAAGATCTCCTCTCCGGTGGATGCGCCGCCGGAGCTGCTCGCCGCGCTCGGCATCAACGAGCCGCGGTACGTGGGGCGGAATCAGTTCGATTACCTCATCGAGGTCGAATCCGAGGAGGTCGTGCGGGCACTGCAGCCGGACCATGCGATGCTGCGCAAGCTGCCGGTGCGCGGCGTGATCGTCACCAGCCGTTCGTCGACCTACGATTTCGTCTCCCGCTTCTTCGCTCCCGGTTCCGGCATCGACGAGGACCCGGTGACCGGCTCGGCTCACTGCGCGCTCGCGCCGTTCTGGGCCGAGCGCCTGGGCAAGACGGAGCTCCTCGCCTACCAGGCCTCCCCGCGCGGCGGCGTGATCCGCATCCGCTTCCTGGGCGATCGGGTGAAGCTCGGCGGCCGCGCCGTCACCGTGCTGCGCGGAGAGCTGACGGTGTGAGGCGATGCTGCGCGTCGAGCCGGCGGATCTCGCCATCGCCCACGAGCTGATCCTCGAGTACGCCCGCGCCACCGGCCTCGACCTCTCCTTCCAGGGCTTCGGCGACGAGATCCAGCATCTCGATACGTACTACGAGGCCATCTTCCTCGCCCGCTGGCACGACGAGCCGGCGGGCTGCGTCGCGCTTCGCCGCATCGACGCCACGACCTCGGAGATGAAGCGGCTCTACGTCCGCCCCGCCTTCCGCGGCAAGGACGTCGGCCGCGCGCTGGCCATCCGCGTGATCGACGAGGCGCGCGGCCGCGGCTATCGGCGCATGCTCCTCGACACCCTGCCGACGATGAC
>DATEOX010000331.1:0-5707 GCA_035273585.1 Thermoanaerobaculia bacterium | reverse complement strand
CACGATGCACGGCAGCCCGCAGGACATCGCCTCGCTGACCGCCAGCGATGCCCCTTCGCCCCACGAGGAGCCGAGGAGGAAGATGTCCGCCGCGCTGAGGATGCGCACCACGTCGTCGCGCCAGCCAAGGGCGACGAGCCCCGGCTGCGGTGCGAGCTGCTCCGTCCCTTTTCCCACCGCGACCGTGACCACGCCCGGCAGGCCGCGCACCGCTTCGAGCATGCCCGACCAGTCCTTCTCCGGATCGACGCGCGCCACGATCGCCACTACCACGCTCTCGGCGTCGATGCCCAGCTCCGTCCGCAACACGCCGCGCTCGCCGGCGTCATGCCGGAAGATCTCCGGGTCGACCCAGTTGGAGATGACCACCGACCGCCGCTCGCGGTAGCCGATGCGGCGATGAAACTCGCGCGCCTCGGGGGCGTTGTAGATGACCGCCTCGACGTGGCGCGATGCGAGCCGCGTCAGGGCCAGCACGATGCGGAATTGCCACGGCACGGCGCCGAGGTCGGAGCAGAAGAGGCCCCAGAAGAGCCGCGCGCTCTTCCGCCGCCCGGCCAGGACGAGCGCCGCGAACGCGAGCAGCGCCGCGTGATGCATCCAGGCATGGACCACGGCGGGCCGCCGCCGGCGAATGAGCGCCGCGAGCCGCAGCGCGCCGATCGGCGCATGCCCGTCGTGACGCATGCCGAGGTCGATCACCTCGACGCCGGCGTCCTCCAGCGTCTGGCGGAACACGCCGCCCGGCAGGAGGGTCACGACGAGGATCTTGTCCTTCCGCGCCGCCTGGCGCAGGACGATGTTGGTGAGGAGGCGCTCCGCGCCGCCGCCGTGCAGGCCGGAGATCACGTACATCGTCGGTTCCATCGAAGGCATGCGCTCCATCACCGCACCCACCGCGCCAATCGGGCGCGCACCCGCCGCGCGCGACGCAGTCCCCATGATCCGAGCCGGATGAGCGGCGAGACGCCGAGATCGACCAGGGCTCGGGCCAGCTCGCGCTTGAGGCTTGCCGCACCGCTGCGATTCGCCGCGCCGTAGCCGGCGGCGAGCATGTAGTAACGATCGGCGGACGGCGCGTCGCCGTACGCGATGATCCGCGCCGGCAGCCCGCTCTTCACTTCCACTCTGCACTCCTCCGGCCACTCGACCACTACCTCGGGATACGGCCAGATGGCGGCGCTGCGCGCGACGCAGAAGTCGGCCAGGCCGAGGAACGGGCTCTCCGTGGCCAGCGCGCGGCCGGCCACTGTGGCGGTGATGACGTCGCGCCGCACGAGCATCGCGCCGGTGAAGGTGACGCCCTCGAAGAGCGCGAACGAGGCGCTGCCGCCGAGCGGCGGAATGATCCGTTGCGCGACGCGCGCCGCCGGCAGGAGCCCATCGACGCCCGCCACGTCCGCGGCGCGCAGCATGGCGGCGAACGCCTCCGGCATCAGCCGCACGCCGGAGTGGAGCAGCAGCACGAGATCCGCCTCGGCGCCGGCCAGCTCGGTCATCAGCGCATCGGCGTCTTCCGTGAGGAGGTCGATGTTGCGCAGCCACGGCGCGACGGCGTACGCCGGCGGCTGCTCGCCCGCGCGGTTGAGCACGCAGACGCGGCGGATCGACGGCACGGCGGCGAGCGTCTGGAGCGCGGCGTCGAGGCTGTCGCCGGCGCGATGATCGACGACGGCTATGACCTCGTGGCGGCGCGTCTCCGCGGCGGGCGGGGGCGGCGCGAACCGGCGCCACTCGCGGTGCAACGCGGTCCAGGTGCGGCGGATCTCCTCCTGCTCCACGGCGGGCCGGGCGATCCAGCCGCCGCGCTCCATCACGCCGGCCAAGGCCGCCCGCAGCGCCTCCGTCGAGTCGTGGAACAACACGCGGCCGCGGTCCTCCGCCGCGACGAGCTCGGGGATGCCACCGGTGCGCGCGGCCAGAAACGGGACGCCCCACGCCAGCGCCTCGTAGACGGTGCACGGCGAGTTGTCGAACGGCGAGGGCATGACGGCCAGCCGCTCGCCGCCGCGCAGATACTCCAGCGCCTCGGGCTGGCCGAGGTCGGTCAGCGTCCGCGTCGGGAACTGCCACGACGCCGCGCGCCGCGCGATGTAGTCGAGGCTCGGGATGCCGGCGCAGGTCGCGGGTTTGCCGAGGAACGTGACGCTGATGCCGCGGGCGGCCAGCTCGTCCCGCAGGAGGTGGATGGCATTGCAGAAGCGGCGCAGCCCCTTCCGCTCCTCCAGGCGGCCGAAGAAGACGATCTCCTTCGGCACCGGCGCCGCGCCGTATTGAACGGCGGGAAAGGGCGCCTCACCCGCCTTCGGCACCCTCTCCCCGCCGCGCGGGGAGAGGAATGGGGTGAGGGGCATCGCATAGCGCTGCAAGTACGCGCGGTCCGGCACGGTGAATCCGCGCTCGCCGATCCAGTCGAGCAGATAACGGCTCGGGCTCCAGAGCAGGTCGGCGCAGCGGACGCTGAGCCGCTCCGCGTATTGGAAGGCCGCGAGGAGGCGGCTGGTGGGGAGCGTCTGGTTCAGCTCCAGCACCCATTCCGAGGGGCTGTGCAGCGCGACGGTGAGGAGGGAGTCGCCGAACGCGAGCCCGAGTTTTTTCGCCGCGAGGCTGAGGCTCCCCTCCCCGCAGCAGTCGTTGAAGTGGATGACGTCGAAGCGCCGCTCGGCCAGGTAGCGGTAGACGAGCCAGGGCAGACCGAAGCCTTCGTCGCGCATCGGCCCCTCGAGCCCGCGCAACGCATCGATGCTCAGCGTCTCCAGCTCGATCCCGATCTCGGCGTAACGCCGGCGCCACTCGCCCACGTTCAGGCCTGGCGCCCACATCGTGCCGGTGTAGAGGACCGTCACCGCGACGCCGTCCGCGGCGAGGAGCTCGGCCAGGCCGGTCATGGCCGTGCCGATGCCGCCGTTCTTGAAGGGGCCGATGATCTCGTTCGTGACGATGCAGACCGAAGGCCGCTCATCGCCATCGCCGACGATCGCGTCGGACAGCTCGCGCAACGGCTCCTGTATGCGTGGCGGCTGAAAGTCGACGCCAGCGATCGGCAGCCCGATGAGATGCGCCGGCACCTGCCAGGCCACCTCCGGATCGGGGACGTGCGCCACCGGGACGACGTCGCCGCGCCAGGCCATGGCCATGATCTGCGCCGTCTGGTAGAGCACGACGTGAAAGCCGCTGTCGGCGAGCGTGCGCAGGCCGGCGGTGACCGCCGGCGAGGCGAGGTCATGGAAGACGAACGCGCAGTCCTCCGCCGCATAGGGCAGACAGGCCAGGGCGTCGCGCGCCGGCGCCGGCGCCTCGTGATCGCCGTCGATGAAGAAGAGGCTCCACTTCCGGCCGCGCGCCGCGGCCAGCGCCGGCACCGCCTCGGGGCTGCTGCCCGGGACGAGCGTCACCTGCCCGGCCACGCCGCACGCCTCGAGGGAGCGCTCCACGTCGGCGCGGAAGTCGCCCTCGGCCAGCTGCGGATCGATGACGTCCAGCTCGACGCCGCCCATTGCGAGATGGCAGGTCGACCAGCCGAGCCAGCTCCCGATCTCCAGCGCCGGACGGCCGGCGAACTGCAGCGCGATGTTGTGCAGCAGCGTCGCCTCGTCGCGGTTCAGAAAACCCATCAGCGGGAAGCGCTCGTCGACGTACCAGATGTGGGGCACGTCGCGGCGCAGATACTTCCACGGATGCCGCAGCGCATCGCCCGGCCGCATGTGCGGGAAGGCGTGGTCCAGCCGGACGGCGCGCAGTCCGGGGGAGCAGTAGTCGCGGAGGGGCCAGGTCTCGGTCAGAAGCAGTCCCTGCTGAGGCCGGCAACCCCTTGCGGTGCGGAGATTTCCGCGGGAGGCATCGGGCCGCCTACTGTACCATCGACGCCCGACCCGGATGCTCAAGGCCTACGTCAAGAAGCTGCGCCAACACTGCACGGACTCCATCGGCAACGTTCTCTCCGATCACACCCCGCCGCACGCGTGGGCCGAGGAGGCGCTGCGCGACTTCACGGTGCCGATCGGCTTGCGCTCGGCGCTGCACGCCGCCTTCGTGGCCCACGCGCGGCGTCTCTCCGAGCTGATCGAGCCGTGGCTGGAGGGGAGCGACAGCGGCCGCCTGTTCGCCGAGCGTCTGGTCGCCGCCTGCGCCGCCATCGACGACGGCACGGTCTGGCATCGCGCGCTGCGGCTCCGCTCCTACGTCGACATCTCCATCGAGGTGAAGGCGATGCGCATCTTCGCCGACTACCTCGCCGGACGCGCCGCGGCCGTGATGCCCATCCAGCCGATCGAGCTGACGGCGCTCGTCCTGGAGCATTTTCCGGACGCGCGGGCCGTGCTCCTCACTCACGCCGAGCTCCTGCTCGAGGAGGGCACGGTCGAGGCGGCCATCGACAGCATCCAGCGCGCCCTGCGGGTGCAGGCCGTCTGTACGACGGCGCAGGCGCTGCTGTTCCGCGCCTACGCGGCGAAGCGGGAGGCCGGCTCCGCCCGGCCGGAGGAGCTCGCGGAGCTGGAGTACGACCTCTCCGACAAGTTCTGCCACCTGCCGTTCACCCACATGTCCACGTTCTTCGAGGGGAAGGTCTACGCCTGCTCCTGCCCGGCCTGGGTGCCGTTCCCCATCGGCAGCATCTACGAGGCCGGCTCGGGCGATGCGATCTGGAACTCGGACGTCGCGGCCGAGATCCGCGCCTCCATCCTCGACGGCAGCTTCCGCTACTGCAGCCGCACGCAGTGCTCGTTCATCCGCGCCCGGAAGCTGCCGAAGAAGACGGAGGTCACCGATCCGCTGTACCGCCAGTACATCGAGGGCAACGTGACGCGCGTGACGCAGTCGCCGCGCATGGTGGAACTGAATCACGATCCGACCTGCAACCTGGCCTGCCCCTCCTGCCGCACGGAGATCGTCGCGGCGAAGAGCGACGAGCAGGACCTCTACGCCCGCGCCACCGACCGGGTCATCCTGCCGTTCCTGCGCAGGGTGGAGGGTCACACCTACATCACCGGCGGCGGCGAGGCGTTCGCCAGCAAGCACTTCCGCGCCATCCTGCGCGCGCTCAACCGCGCCGAGTATCCCGGCCTCCATGTCGTCCTGATCACGAACGCGCAGCTCATCACCCCCTACCGCTGGAGCGAGTTCCCCAACCTGCCGGAGATGCTGGCCATCCTCCTCGTCTCCATCGACGCGGCGCGCGCGGAGACGTACGAGAAGCTCCGCCGCCCCGGCAAGTGGCCGGTGCTGATGCGCAACCTGGAGCTCATCGCCGGGATGCGCCGGGAGGGGAAGATCCCGAGACTGGGCATCAACTTCGTCGTGCAGAAGGACAACTTCCGCGAGATCCCCGAGTTCGTCGCCCTCGGCCAGCGCCTCGGCGCCGACCAGGTCTGGCTCCAGCGCGTCGTCAACTACGGCGCCTACGACCAGGCCACGTTCGAGGAGCTCGACGTGACGTCAACCCGCCACCCCGATCACCCCGAGCTGCTGGACATCCTGCGCCAGCCCATCCTGCAACACCCCTCGATCAACATGGACATGCTGCTGTCCCTGCTCCCGGAGCGGGTGGCGTCGGACGAGCCGATGCGGTTTCTGTATTGATGGGCGGCGCCTCGCGGAGAGCACGAATCATTTCTTGACGTTCATCGCGTCGAGCGCGCGCCGGAGCGTCGTCGCCAGCTTGACTGCATCGTCGTTCCCCCAGAAGTGCATGAAGAAGAGCCGCGGC